>CAYQOD010000007.1:0-19195 GCA_964419065.1 uncultured Thermodesulfobacteriota bacterium
CGTGCCCAGGTGCACAGCATCTCCCCCGAACCGCTGCCGAGGTCGAGCACTCGGGCCCCCGATTCCAGACGCAGCGCCGCGCCGAGAGTGGCGAGCTTTTCGGGTGTGATCGGGTTGTGGATGCGGTGAGCACTCTCAGTGATGTTGAAGATCCGTGGAATATCCAATGCAGAAAATCTCCTTTCGGGTGTGAATAGATTCAGTCAATGCCTAACGGCGCGCATAACCTGCCGGGGTGTGGAGCGCGGCAAAGCCGCGCGGAATACCCCGGTCAGTGTTCATGCGCTTGTTGGCGCCTTGTCATACACCTGCTCAATACGCGCCTGCGAGAATTCGAGAAACCTCTCAACCTCGTCAAGCATGAACTGCTCATCTTCTTGCGTAGCCTGATGAGCATACGACTTCCGTGCGAGATCAATATGTCGCCGCCACTCTGGCAAAGCGGCGAAAGCCCAGTCAGCTGCTTGGGCCTTCGACACGACAACGTCTTTCGTTTCGAAACTGTACATCAGGCGACAAAGGTTGAGAATACAGTACGCTGGATGCTCACGAAGGTGATTCCGAACATAAGTCAACTCGCCCTGCAAAGCGGTCTCGATCTCAGGCCAGGACGTCGGCGGATAGATCTCCGTGGGCTCCTGACCGTGAAGGACAACACAACGGCCCGCCCGAATGTGTTCTCGGTGGAGAGCCCACGATTCATCAACGGCGCGCCTCCACATCTGGCTTCTCGGAGGTGTTTCGCGACGTGCGTCCTCGAGAAGGATGTAGTACCCGTCCAGCTCACCGCCGAGAGGGGGGAATTGCTCCGCCAGAAACTCGTGAAACTGCTCCAGCTTGGACCGTTCCTCGTCTGTCAGCTCGCTATTCAGGATAACGTGGAAGTCGATATCTCCGGAAGGAAGTGCGTCAGGAAACGCGGCTGCGCCGTAGATATACACACCGCATAGCTTCTCCTTGAGGATACGTCGCAGGCCTTCGACGAAGGATCGACAAATGGTATTAACTTCTTGTGAGACTGACATCTTCTCTCTCAGCGCCAACGCAGCTCTTCAGCGGGCGCAGCTTTTTGCGATCCGCTGCAAGAGCCTTGTTATCCGCTTCGTCACCTCAAGGTTGAAGATTGTACTGGAACCTCGTAATACCCATACTGATCCAAAAGGGACTTGAGCTGCTTTTGTTGTTTGATGGTCGCATTTGGGTGCACATAAATTGACTCGATCAACGTGCGAATGCCAGACGATCCAATGACAAGATTGTAGCCCTGATCGATCTGTTGGTCCTCGCGATTGACGTGGATGGTTGCTCGAATTTCTTTTTCATATGCGAATTCCATTCGTTTCAAATATCGGGGCACGTACCACGGGTTAAGTCCTAGAGCAGGGGCATTATCGCCCCACCATGCAATGGCAAATTTGGGGTCTTCCAAATCATCGTGGTAACCGTAATTCACGAGGCCAATTCGCACACCGACTGACGTCGAAGAAAAGCATTCTTTTAAACGGCCGACGGTTGAACGGATAACCAAAGCCTCAGGGCCCTTGACGTACTCACACCACATGCGTTCATTCTCGTTTTCGTCACAATTCCAGCAGAGGATCAGATTAGTGGGGATTTCACGTTCTTCGTACCAGGCAGCTTCTGTGTATTGGCCGCCGTTGGGACGATCACACATCACCCGTTGCATTTTTTGTCGCCATTTCGGCGGCAGAACTGAGTCCCACCGATCGGAAAAGCGATCCGATCTGACGAAGTAAAGCGCCAAAGTTTTGAATATAGACTCGAATTTCCAGAGATCAATGTAACGCCACACAGTTGCAGCGTCATCGGGCAATTCGAGGCCGGTCATTGGTGTGTAGGGCATTCTATACCTCACGCGAGAGAATAGCTCGCGGATAACGGTAAGCTTGAGGGGCGCGCGCTTTTTTGCGCGTCCCTCTCAAAGCTTTAGTTAGCTCAAGCTCTTATTTTTAATTAAATAACCGAAAATAGAATCTATTGAGGCCGAGAGCAATGTGCAATAACTGAATCAACAAATTTCTTAGCTCTTGTCTTTTCATCTTCGTTTTTTTTCATATTTTTTGTTAGTTGGAAAAAATCCTTCATTGAAATTCTGCTTACGACCTCCTTTGTGTAGCACTCACAAAATTCAGGTGACTGTCTTAATTGTAAGCAACTATCTTTGATGCCTCGTATTCCATCTTCCGACCAATTAGACGAAAAAAAGCGTTTATATAGAGAAACCCCCGCACCAAGAACAAAGAAGAATAGCATCACAAGAAGTAAGCGAGTTAGTATTTTTTTAATTCCCATTATAATTTCCTGCCTTTTATTTAAATCTATAAAATTACATGAGCTAACCATTGATTAGCAGGCCGATATGCCCTGATAAGTTGATATTGAATGAATTTTCTGGTAAATTTGCCCTTTACCTATGAGCAATCATTACGTTGATATGGTAACGGACGGAAGGTGTAGATGTCAACATCAAAAAACCGTAAATTGCTGGATGAAACAAGTGAAATTATGCGGTTGCGCCACTACTCGATCCACACGGAGCGGGCATACTGCGACTGGATTAAAAGATATGTGCGATATCACGGAATGACCTGCCGGGACGATTTGAAGGATGGTGAAGCCAAGATTGAAGCGTTCCTGACGCATCTGGCAATGGATGCAAATGTGACTCCATCTACGCAGAACCAGGCCATGAACGCTCTGGTTTTCCTATATAAACATGTGTTGAAACAACCCTTGGATAAAGAGATTAATGCGGTTCGGGCATCGAGGAAGATTAAGATTCCCGTGGTTATGGCCCGGGAAGAAGTAACCAGGATCATCGCCTTCATAGAGGGAACCCCGCAGTTGATTGTTAAGATGTTATACGGCAGTGGACTACGCATCATGGAGGCTGTGCGCCTTCGTGTACAAGACATAGATTATGATCTCAAACAGCTTACTGTTCGCTCAGGCAAAGGTTCTGAAGATCGGGTCACGACATTTCCGACCTCAGTAATTCCATTGCTTGAGAATCATCTTGCAAAAGTGAGGCTGGTCCATGAACAAGATCTGAAGCAGGGATACGGCGAGGTGTATATGCCTTATGCCCTGAACCGTAAATATCCCGGGGCAAGTCGTGAATGGGGCTGGCAATATGTTTTTCCTTCTCGTAAGCTGGCTACTGACCCGCGTAGCGGTATGGTACGTCGCCACCATATCGATCCCAGCGTGGTCAATAAAGCCATAAAGGTTGCTGTGCGAGGATCCGGACTGACAAAACGAATAACCGCTCACACTTTCCGGCACAGTTTTGCCACTCATCTTCTTCAGCGCGGCACCGACATTCGGACCATACAAGCTTTGTTGGGGCACAAGGATGTAACAACAACCATGATATACACTCATGTGCTGCAGCAGGGGGGACATGGTGTGCCAAGTCCGCTCGATGATCTTGATATGTGAAGGCCGCGCGTTGAGCTTTGCTGCCTCAAACCTCAAGATAAGGGGAAAATAAAGGACTGGTTCTAAAACAATTAATATTTCCTTTTTGCTGCCCTAAAGACGACAAAGAAACTACTAACATCCGATTTTCCCTTCAAAAATCGAACACATGTGCTATACTACTGTACTTGGACTGAGACCGATGATGGATCTCTTCGAGACAAAGGTCCTGACGGTGAGCCAGCTCACCGCGGGGATGAAAGACCTCCTGGAATCCCATTTTGACGAGGTATGGGTCGAGGGGGAGATCTCCAACCTGCGACGTCCCCCCTCAGGCCACATCTACTTCACCCTCAAGGATGAGACGAGCCAGATCAGGGCGGTCATCTTCAAGATGCAGGGCCGGTACCTGCGCTTCGACCTGGAGGACGGCCAGCACGTGATCTGCTGGGGCAGGGTAGGGATCTATGAGAGACGGGGCGAGTACCAGCTCATCCTCGACTATGTGGAGCCCAAGGGGATCGGGTCCCTGCAGCTCGCCTTTGAGCAACTGAAGGCGCGGCTGGCCGAGGAGGGGCTCTTTGACGAAGGACGCAAGCGTCCCCTGCCGCTGCTGCCCCGGAGGATCGGGATCGTCACCTCACCGACTGGGGCGGCCATCCGGGATATGCTGAACATCGTGCGTCGGCGGTTTGAGAACATCGAGGTCGTCCTCTACCCGGTGAAAGTCCAGGGTGAGGGGGCGGCAGAGGAGATCGCCCAGGGGATCGGGTACCTCGGCGAAAAGGGTGAGGTGGACGTCATCATCGTGGGCAGGGGAGGGGGGTCGCTAGAGGACCTGTGGGCCTTTAACGAAGAGGTAGTGGCCCGGGCCATCTTCCGATCCCCCGTGCCCATCGTCTCGGCGGTCGGGCATGAGACCGATTTCACCATCGCCGACTTTGTAGCGGATCTGCGCGCACCCACCCCCTCGGCGGCGGCGGAGCTGGTGGTGCGGGACAAGCGGGAGATCGTCAGGTTGATCGGGGCTTTGGCGGAGCGGATGGTCAGAGAGGTGGATCGGTTGTTCGCCCGCAAGCGTGAGGAGGTGAAGGGGTTCGAGGGGAGGATCAGGGATCCTCGCCGTCGGATGGAGGAACTGCGCCTGCGGCTTGATGAATACTGGGGGCGGCTCGCCACCGCTGCGCGTCGCACATGGCGGGAGAGCAGGGGGCGTGTCGAGAGGGTGTCTCACCTCCTCTTCGCCCAAGACCCCGCGCATACCATCGCATCCCTCCGGGACACGCTGGGACAGCGGACCAAGGGGATGATGGGGGGTATCCAGGGCCTCTTGAGTGCTAAGAGGAGCGGGTGGGAGAAGGCCACGGCGAGGTTGGACGCCATGAGCCCCCTGGCCACCCTGCAACGGGGATACAGCATCGCCCGACGCCTCCCGGACGGGGTGATCCTCAGGGATGCCGGGGAGGTCGAGGTACAGGGGAAGGTGGCGGTGAGGTTGCATCGAGGGGAGATCGTCTGTCGGGTGGAGGAAAAGGGATGAGGGGATTCTTCGTCAGCGCGCTGATATGGGGATTCATTGGTTTCGTTTGTGCCATACCTGGTCACGGCGGTGTAGTCACAGTCAGTTGGACTCCCCACGAGGTGAGCCAAGGCGAGGCCCTCTTAGTTGTGGTGAAGCCTGGGACGGAGTTCGGCCGCATCGAGGGCGACTTTGATGGGATCCCCCTCTTCTTCTACGAACGGGAGGAGGGCGGTCTGGCCGGTATCGTGGGGGTGGATATGGCCGCCTCACCGGGTCCGCATCCCCTGAGGATACGGGTGAAAGACCGCGCGGGTAGTGTTTTTGAGCGGGTCTTTCAGGTGACGGTAAAGAAGGGGGATTTCATGGTTCAGCGGTTGACGCTGCCGGAGGAGATGGTGGAGTTGCAGGGGGAGCTCCTGCAGCGGGTCCTGGAGGAAAACAGGATGGTTAAGGAGGTATGCATCACGATCAGGCCTGAGAAGCTATGGAATGATACCTTTATCAGGCCCGTGGAGGGGCCGATAACAGGGGATTTTGGCGTGCGCAGGATCATCAACGCCAAACCCCGCTCCCCTCACAGTGGGGTGGATATATCCGCCCCTGCAGGGACCCCGGTGGCCTCATGCAACAACGGGATCGTAGCCCTTGCCCACGAGTTGTACTTATGCGGCAAGACCATTATAATAGACCACGGATTTGGTTTGTATTCTATCTACATGCACTTATCCGAGATGCTCGTGAGAGAGGGACAATGGGTACGGTGCGGTGACGTCATCGGCCTGGTCGGGGCCACCGGGCGTGTCACCGGTGCCCATCTCCACTGGGGGGTGCGGTTGCTGGGGGCCCGGATCGACCCTTTTTCCCTCTTGAGGTTATTTCCTCATGGAGAGTGATGGGTAATGGGAGAAAAGGACTTTGAAGAGGCACTGCGGGAACTGGAGGCAATTGTCAATCGTCTGGAGCAGGGGGACCTACCCCTTGAGGAGGCCCTCAGGCACTTTGAGGAAGGGGTAAAGCTCTCCCGCTATTGCCACATCAAGCTCGATGAAGCCCAGCGGAAGGTGGAGATACTCCTCAAGAATGAGGGCGGGAAGATCACCCCCCAGCCCTTTGAGCCTGCTGAGGAGGAGTAGATGGATATCAGGGGGTATCTCGAGCAGAGGCGTTCGCAGATAGACGCTGCCCTGGAACGGTTCCTTCTCCCTGAGACGACATACCCCCGGTCTCTCTATAGGGCCATGCGCTATAGCGTCTTTGCGGGAGGAAAACGGTTGCGCCCCATCCTCGCCATCGCTGGCTATGAGGCCGTGGGAGGAGAGGGGGATGTAATACTGCCGTTTGCCTGCGCCCTGGAGATGATCCATACCTATTCATTGATCCACGACGACCTCCCCGCCATGGATGACGACGACTATCGGCGCGGTCAGCCCACCAGCCACCGGGTCTTTGGGGAGGCCCTTGCCATCCTGGCCGGTGACGCCCTCTTGACCGAGGCCTTCGGCCTGATGACAAAACCTGAGGAGGTGGATGGTCTTGATGGGAGAATCGTCGTCCAGGTGATCAACGAGATATCGCGGGCAGCAGGGGTGCGGGGGATGGTGGGTGGGCAGGTGGTCGATATCGAATCAGAAGGGAAAGCAGTGGATTTTGCCACCGTGCAGTGGCTCCATCGACACAAGACCGGGGCCCTCATCGTCGCCTCCGTCAGGACGGGAGGGTTGCTGGGGGGCGGTGGTGAGCAGGAGATGACGGCCCTCACCGACTATGGTGAGGGGGTCGGGTTGACCTTTCAGATCATCGATGACATCCTGGATGTGGAGGGGGATGAGGCGGATCTGGGCAAGCGGGTGGGGATGGACCAGGAGAAGGGGAAGGTTACCTATCCCGCCTACATAGGGCTGGAGCGGTCCAGGGTCGTGGCGGAGGAACTCATCGAGAAGGGGCTCAAGGCCCTCGAGATATTTGATGACAGGGCAGACCCCCTGCGGGGCATCGCCCGCTTCATCCTGGAGAGGAGGTCGTAGCAACAGAGTAACATGGAAGGGATTCTTAAGGGCATCGATTCACCAGAGGACTTGAGGAGGTTAGGGCGGGAAGATCTCCCACAGTTGACCCAGGAGATCAGAGAGGAGATCATCTCCGTCTGCTCTCAGGCAGGAGGCCACCTGGCCCCGAGCCTGGGGGCAGTGGAGCTGGCCGTCGCGCTACACTACGTCTTCGATACCCCACGGGATAAGCTTATCTGGGATGTGGGGCACCAGGCCTATGCCCATAAGCTGCTCACCGGCAGGAGGAGAAGATTCAATACCCTGAGACAGTATGGAGGTATCAGCGGTTTTCCCAAGAGGGAGGAGAGCATCTACGATCCTTTCGGCGCCGGCCACAGTGGTACCTCCATCTCCGCGGCCCTGGGGATCGCCGAGGCCAGGGACCTGCGCGGGGAGGACTTCAAAGTGGTGGCCATCATCGGGGATGGGGGGCTGACGTCGGGTATGGCCTTTGAGGCCCTCAACTGTGCTGGCGAACAGAAATGCGATCTCGTCGTCGTGGTGAATGATAACGAGATGTCCATCTCCAGGAGTGTCGGGGCTATATCTGCCTATCTCAACAGGATCATGACCGGCCAGCGGATCAACCGGTTTCGGGAGGACATCAAGAACTTTCTGCAGGATATCCCCAGTATCGGTAAGTCTGTCCTCAATTTCGTCAAACAGGCTGAAGAGTCGTTGAAGGGGTTGATGGTACCCGGCATCCTCTTTGAGGAGCTCGGGTTTCAATATTTCGGCCCCCTGGAGGGGCACCACCTCGACCACCTCATCGAGACCTTTCGGAACATCAGGAAGTTGAGAGGACCGATCCTGGTCCATGTGATCACCAAAAAGGGGAAGGGGTATCCTCCGGCCGAGGAGAACCCCGACATATTCCATGGGGTGGGGAAGTTTGAGAAAGAGACGGGCAGGATCTACGACAATCCCAACCACGCCACATACACCGATGTCTTCGGCAGGACCTTGGTGGAACTGGCCGAAAAGGATGAGAGAATCGTGGCCATCACAGCCGCCATGCCCCTGGGGACCGGACTCGTGGAGTTTTCCCGACGGTTCCCCGAACGATTTTACGATATCGGGATCGCCGAACAGCACGGGGTCACCTTCGCTGCGGGGTTGGCCCTGGAGGGGATGCGCCCGGTGGTGGCCATCTATTCCACCTTTCTGCAGCGGGCCTATGACCAGATCCTCCATGATGTCTGTCTCCAGGGGATACCCGTGGTCTTCGCCATGGACAGGGGGGGGATTGTGGGCGAGGATGGTCCCACCCATCAAGGCCTCTTCGATCTTTCCTTCCTGCGGCATATCCCCCGGATGGTGCTGATGGCCCCCAAGGATGAGAATGAGTTGCGCCGCATGCTGCTGACCGCCATACGCCATGAAGAGGGCCCCATCGCCTTTCGCTATCCGCGGGGAAAGGGGTATGGCGTGCCGTTATTAGAGGAGGAAATCACGCCCTTGGAGATCGGCAGAGGGGAGGTCCTGCGTGAGGGGAAGGATATCCTCATTTTGGCCATCGGCTCCACCGTCTATCCCTCCCTCGAGGCGGCCCAGATGCTGGATGAAGAGGGGATCGGCGTAACGGTGGTCAACAGCAGGTTTGTGACTCCCTTAGATGAGGATCTGATAAGCAGCCTGGTGGACAGGCACAGGGCCCTGATCACGGTGGAGGAGAATGTGCTCGCCGGTGGCTTCGGCAGTGCCGTCCTGGAGTTCCTCCATGAGCGGGGGTATTCGCTTCCCCGAGTGCGCTGCCTTGGTATCACCGCGTGCTTTGTAGCCCATGGTTCGCAGGCCGCACTGAGGAGGCAGCACCACCTTGACCCGGAGGGGATCGCCCATGAGGTGAGGATGCTGGTACGAGATGGTAAGGGAGCGGCTCGATAAGGTGTTGGTGGAGCGGGGGTTGGCCCCGAGTCGGACGAGGGCGCGGTCACTGGTCATGTCAGGTGCGGTCGTGGTTGATGGCCAGCGGGAGGAGAAGGCAGGGACCCTGGTCCGTCCTGAGGCGGTCATCCGTATCACCCGTGATCCCCAGCCCTACGTCAGCCGAGGGGGCTCGAAGCTAGAGGAGGTCCTGGAGTTCTTCGGCATCGATCCACGGGGAAAGGTGGCCATGGATGTGGGGGCGTCCACCGGAGGGTTTACCGACTGCCTCCTGCAAAAAGGGGCCCAACGGGTCTATGCCGTCGATGTAGGATACGGACAGTTGGCCTGGAAGCTCCAGCAGGATCCCCGGGTGATCAATCTGCAGCGCCGCAACATCCGTCACCTGAGCTGGGAGGAGGTGGGGGAGGAGGTTGATCTGGCCGTCATCGATACCTCCTTCATATCACTGGAACTGGTGATCCCTCCCACCCTCACGTTCCTGAAAGATGGTGGAGAGCTCGTGACGCTGCTCAAGCCACAGTTCGAGGTAGGCAAGGGTGAAGTGGGCAAGGGAGGGGTGGTGAAGGATCCTGAGAAGCATCGACAGATGGTGGAGAAAATCCTCAGCTTCGCTGAGGGTAGGGGTTTGATACCACAGGGGGTCATGGAGTCCCCCCTGCGCGGTCCCAAGGGGAACAAGGAGTTTTTTCTCTACCTTACATACCCTCATGGGAAGCAGAGAGGCACCCAAACCGGCCAAACTGATCATGAGCCTCATCACCTCCGATGATCTCCTCCTGCGCCAGGTCGTTAAGGTGTTGGAGGAACGGTACGGTGATGTCGATTTTATGAGCGATATCCTCCCCTTCGATGCGACCGACTACTATATCCCAGAGATGGGTGAAGGACTGTTCAGGAGGCTCATCACCTTTCGTCCGCTGATACCCCGGGAGTCTCTAGTAAAGATCAAGCAGGAGACCAACGAGATAGAGGAGGGGTTTGCCGTCGTGGGCAAGAGGAGGATAAATATCGATCCAGGGTATATCTGTGCGGAGCACGTGATCCTAGCCACCACGAAGGGGTATACTCATCGTCCCTACTTGAGTGGAGGGATCTACGCAGACCTGACCCTGATCTACCAGAGGGGCGAGTTTCGACCGCTGGAGTGGACCTATCCGGACTATGCCTCTGCAGCCGTGCGGGATATCCTGAAGGGTGTCCGAAAACGGTACCTGCACGAGCTAAAGGGGGCGAAACATGATTAAGAGCATGACCGGATACGGTTTGGCAGAAGGCGACCTCCCCGTGGGGAAAGTAGCTGTAGAGGGGAGATCCCTCAATCACCGATACCTGGAGATATCCCTCAGGCTCCCGCGGGGCTTTTCTTCCCTCGAGCCCAGGATTCGTGACCTCGTGAAGAGATGGGTAGCGCGGGGGCGGGTGGACCTCACTGTGAGGATCGATCAGTCGTCTTCTGCGGTACCCCGGTACCGTCTGGAGGCCGATCTAAACCTGGCAGAGGAGTATATCCGCTGCCTACGAACGTTAGGGGAGACGTTGGGTCTGAAGGGAGAGGTGACCCTGGATCACATGGCAGGGGTGAGGGAGGTTCTGCCCTTTGTCGAAGCGGATGAATACACAGAACGCTATTGGGAGGAGATAGCGGCCGTAACCGATCGCTCATTACAGGCCTTGGATGAATCAAGGAGGAGGGAGGGAGGAGCCCTCTCGGATGACCTGAGGGGTAGGTTGGAGGGGGTCAGAAGGCTGACGGAGGAGATTAAAGGGAGGGTCCCCTTGGTGGTCGATGCCTACCGGGAGCGATTGCGGGAGCGGTTGCATGCTCTTATAGAGGGGAGTGAGCTCGACGAGGCACGATTTTCTCAAGAGGTGGCCTATTTCGCCGAACGTTCCGACATCTCTGAAGAGATCATCAGGATGGAGAGCCACTTGCGTCAGTTCGAGACCAAATTGGGAGAAGAAGGGCCTGTGGGGAGGGGGATGGATTTCATCCTGCAGGAGATGAACAGGGAGATCAACACCATCGGGGCGAAGGCTAACGACGCACTTACCGCTCACAAGGTGATAGAGGTCAAGGGTGAATTGGAGAGGATGAGGGAACAAGTGCAAAATATTGAGTGACAAGGGGGGAACAATGAAGATGAAACTGTTAAACGTCGGTTTTGGAAATGTGGTAGTTGCTTCTCGGGTGGTAGCTGTGGTAAGTCCTAACTCAGCACCGATGAGGAGATTGAAGGATAGTGCGAAGGAGGTAGGCAAGTTGGTCGATGCATCTCAAGGGCGCAAGACCAGATCTATCATCGTTACCGACAGTGATCACATAATCCTATCGGGGATCCAACCCGAGACCCTGGCGCAGCGATTGGCCACTGGAGGAGAAGGAGGATAGGACTGAACGGTGGGAAGAAAGAGGTGGTAAGAGGGAGGAAAGGGATCATCTTTGTCGTCTCTGCCCCTTCGGGGGTCGGGAAGACGACCCTCTTGAAGAGGGTTATCTCACAGCTGCCGGGGGTAAACCTTTCGATTTCTTACACTACCAGGGCCCCGCGGCCTGGTGAGCAGGAGGGGGTCGATTACTTTTTCGTCTCTCGGGAGCAGTTTATCACTATGGAGCAGGAGGGGAAGTTTATCGAAGGGGCCCAGGTGCACGGGGACCTCTACGGGACCCCCCGGGTCAACATGGAAGGGCTCCGGCAGGGAGAGGATCTCATCTTGGAGATTGACACACAGGGGGCGAGGAAGATAAAGGAGACGTTCCAGGATGGGGTCTTCATCTTCATTCTCTCCCCTTCTCTTGAGGTCTTGGAGGAGCGGTTGAGGGGCAGGGGTGGTGATTCCGAGGAGGCGATCCGTGCCCGTCTGTACAATGCCCAAAATGAACTTGATCAAATGACGTGGTACGATTATATTGTAATCAACAGTGAGATTGAGGAGGCGACCAACGAACTCGCTTCCATTATAACTGCTGAGCGGTGCAGGGCCGCGCGGGTATTACACGATGAATAGGAGGAGCATATGGCGAGGATAACTGTTGAGGACTGCCTGAAGCGGGTGGAGAGCCGCTTTTCGCTGGTGATCTTGGCTGCCAAGAGGGTCAAGATGCTCTTGAAGGGTGCGAAGCCTTTGGTGGACACCGATAATAAGGCCATCGTCAATGCCCTGCGGGAGATAGCCGCCGGAAAAGTCTACCCTGGTTCTGAGGCGGAAGGGGCAGTGGTGGAAGGTCCCCAGGTGAAGCTGGTGGAGGGGGATGAGACGGAGGTCGAGGGGCCTCAAGAGTGAGCGGAGTCTCAGGACCGGTACTTTTTTTATTTTGAGCCAAGAGGAGGAAGAGCGATGGGAATGAAGATAGGGATCAATGGTTTTGGCAGAATCGGACGTGTTATCCTGAGGGCCGCCCAGCGAATGGGCGTTGATCTGGACTTCGTCGCGGTTAATGATCTCACGGATGCTCGAACCCTTGCCCACCTGCTCACATACGATTCGGTGCACGGTCCTTTTCCTGGGGAGGTGCAGGCAAAGGATGATGCTATTCTCGTCAATGGAAAAGAGATAAAGGTACTGGCATTCAAGGATCCTGCCCAACTCCCCTGGCGCGATTTAGGGGTGGAGGTCGTCATGGAGTGCACGGGGTTGTTTCGTGATAAAGGCACGGCCGCCAAGCACCTCGAGTCAGGGGCGAAGAAGGTGGTTATCTCCGCCCCTGCCAAGGGGCCGGATATAACTATCGTCATGGGTGTCAATCATCAGGAGTACGACCCAAACAGGCATCATATCATATCCAATGCCTCGTGTACTACCAATTGCCTTGCCCCCGTGGCAAAGGTCCTCCTTGAGAACTTCGGGATTAAGAAGGGACTGATGACCACCATCCACGCCTATACCAATGATCAGAGGATCTTGGATCTCCCCCATAAGGATCTGCGTAGGGCCAGGGCGGCTGCCCTCTCCATGATCCCTACTACCACCGGGGCGGCGACGGCGGTCGCATTGGTCTTGCCGCAGCTTGCGGGAAAGCTGGATGGTATGGCCATCAGGATTCCCACCCCCAATGTCTCGTTGGTCGATCTAGTGGTCGAGGTGGAGCAGAAGGCGGACACCGGTGCGGTCAATGCCGCCTTTAAGAAGGCCTCTGAGGGCGAACTGAAGGGCATTCTCGGGTATACTGAGGAACCCCTCGTGTCGGTTGACTTTAACGGGACGCTGCTCTCATCCGTAGTAGATGCCCCCACCACCACCATCATCGAGGGAGATATGGTAAAGGTCTTGGCCTGGTACGACAATGAAATGGGTTATTCCGCCAGGATGGTGGACCTAGCCGGGTTCATCGCTTCATAGACCCAGATCCTAAAAGGAGGGATAGCGTGGCCATTCGGTGCATCGACGAGATAGAGGTAGCGGGCAAGAGGCTCTTTATCAGGGTCGATTTCAACGTGCCCTTGGGCGATGATGGCGAGGTAAAGGATGATACCAGGATCACCGCCGCCCTTCCGACCATCAACTACGCCCTAGAGAAGGGGGCTATGGTGATTCTTGCCTCACACCTGGGACGCCCCAAGGAAGAAGTGGTACCGGAGATGAGCCTCGCCCCGGTAGCCCGCCGACTCTCAACCCTTTTGGGCCGAGAGGTAGCGATGGCCTCCGACTGCATTGGAGCGGAGGTAGAATCTCTGGTCGCGGGGATGAACCGGGGGGATGTCCTCTTGCTGGAGAACCTCAGGTTTCACCCTGAAGAGACGGAGAACGATCCGGAGTTTGCACGGCAGTTGGCTCGTCTCGCCGATATCTTTGTCAATGATGCCTTCGGCGCCGCCCACCGAGCCCATGCCTCTATTGAGGGGGTTGCCCACCATATGGAGGTGGTGGTCTGTGGGTTCCTCATGAAGAAGGAGTTAGAATACCTGGTCCATGTCCTCGCCTCCCCTCAACGCCCCTTCATTGCTATCCTAGGGGGGGCGAAGGTCTCCGACAAGATAGGTGTGATCAAGAACTTGATGGGTAAAGTTGATACCATCCTCATCGGTGGTGGCATGGCCTATACCTTCCTGAGATCCAGAGGGTATGAGGTGGGTAGGTCGATGGTGGAGGAGGATAAATTGCTGTTGGCCCGGGAGCTACTCAAAGAGGCGAATGAGCGCACCGTGGATCTCCGTCTTCCCGGTGACCATGTCGTGGCCGAGGAATTTACCCCAGATACAGAGTACAAGGTGGTCACCAGCAAGGAGATCCCCGGTGGTTGGGTGGCCATGGACATAGGGCCTCAGACCATAGAGGCCTTCTCTGAGGTGATCAAGGGCGCCAAGACTATCGTATGGAATGGCCCCATGGGGGTCTTTGAGATGGAGCCTTTCGCCAAGGGCACCGCGGGTGTGGCCCAGGCGGTGGTCGCCTCGGGGGCGACCAGTATTGTCGGAGGCGGTGACTCCGTTGCGGCCCTCAGGGGTTTGGGTTTGGCCGACAAAGTGACCCATCTCTCTACGGGGGGAGGGGCGACCCTGGAGCTTCTGGAAGGCAAAACCCTCCCTGGTATTACCGTTCTGGACAGGTAGTGATAAGGAGCTGATGGTGCGCAGGCCGATCATAGCGGGAAACTGGAAGATGCATAAGACCGTGGGGGAGGCCATCGATTTTGTGACTCGTTTGCAGGAGGAGCTAGGGGGATGGGAGGAGACGGAAGTGGTGGTGGCACCCCCGTTCATAGCCTTGGTACCCGTTGCCCAACGCCTCCAGGGAGGGATGATCTCCGTGGCTGCCCAGGACGTCTTTTGGGAAGAGGAGGGGGCCTATACAGGAGAAATATCCCCTCGAATGGTGCGGGATGCGGGGTGTCGGTATGTGATCATCGGCCACTCAGAGAGGAGGGCATACTTCGGCGAGACCGATGAGACGGTCAATAAGAAGGTGAAGGCGGCCCTTGCGCATGACCTGCAGCCCATCATCTGCGTCGGGGAATCTCTGGAAGAGCGGGAACGCGGGGATACCTTCGCCGTCGTGGAGAGGCAGGTGAGGGGGGATTTAAAAGGACTGGATACAGGGGGGGTGCGGGAGATAGTGATCGCCTACGAACCTATCTGGGCCATCGGGACGGGAAGAACCGCCTCCCCCGAGCAGACCCAGGAGGTACAATCCTTCATTCGGGGGATCTTGGGTGATGTATTCAACCCGGCACTGGCAGAGGAGGCCAGGATCCAATATGGGGGTAGCGTCAAACCGGACAATATCGATGAATTGATGGCCCAGCCCGACATCGACGGGGCCTTGGTGGGAGGGGCCAGTCTCGAGGTGGCGTCTTTCGCCAGAATTGTGAGATTTGAGAAGAGATAGGAGGTAATGTATGGAGGGAATAATCACTGTTCTACACGTTTTTGTCAGCGTACTTATGATTATGATCATCCTCTTACAGATGGGGAAGGGGGCAGAGATGGGATCGACCTTTGGCGGGGGGTACAGCCAGACCATCTTTGGGAGTTCAGGACCGGTCAGCTTTTTGAACAAGCTCACCACCGTGATCGCCGTCGTTTTTATGCTGACGTCCCTGACCTTGGCCTTTCTGACCGGCCAATCCCCTGCCAAGAGGGTGGAGGTGCCAGGACAAGGGGCCCCTGTTATCCCAGGACCCCAGGGAGGAGGTAACTGAGAAAGGGCTTGTCACGGGGAACGATTTAGGCTATGGTATCAGAAGTGCCGAAGTGGTGGAATTTGGTAGACACGCCATCTTGAGGGGGTGGTGGGTAATCCCCGTGCGGGTTCAAATCCCGCCTTCGGCACCAACGATGGAGATGCACGGAGGAGATGGTCCTCCATCTCCTCTTTTTTTTGGATTGTGAAAGGTCCCTCAGGACACGAGGCTCGTCGTTGACAGAGGGGGAGGAGACTTATAGAATGCAGATCACACAGTCGATGGAGGTCGTGAGAATCAAGAGTGCCTAAAGACGCCCCTGGAGAGAGGGGTGTATACTTCCATAGTAAGGAACGAGGAATGAGATACCATCAGTTATTGCTGCCCACGTTACGGGAGGAGCCAGCCGAGGCGGAGGTGGTGAGCCATAAGCTGATGTTGCGGGCTGGTATGATCAGAAAGTTGGCCGCTGGCATCTATATCGTCCTCCCCCTCGGGGTTCGGGTCATACAGAAGGTGGAGAGGATCATCAGGGAGGAGATGAACCGGGCGGGTGCCCAG
Organism: uncultured Thermodesulfobacteriota bacterium; assembly: GCA_964419065.1. Taxonomy (GTDB): domain Bacteria; phylum Desulfobacterota; class B13-G15; order B13-G15; family RBG-16-54-18; genus CAYQOD01. The sequence continues at coordinate 16,082 of CAYQOD010000007.1, forward strand.
GAGATCGTGATGCCGTGCATCCTGCCGGCGGACCTCTGGAAGGAGAGTGGTCGCTGGGACCAGTACGGGAAGGAACTGCTCAGGATGAGGGACCGGCACGAGCGGGAGTACTGCTTTGGTCCCACCCACGAGGAGATCATTACGGACCTCGCCCGCAGGGAGATACGCTCTTATCGCCAACTCCCCCTCAACCTCTACCAGGTCCAGACCAAGTTCAGGGATGAGGTGAGGCCACGTTTTGGCGTGATGCGCGCCCGAGAGTTTGTCATGAAGGATGCCTATAGCTTTGACGCCGATGAAGAGGGTTCGGCACAGAGCTACCAGCAGATGTTCGATGCCTACACGAGGATATTCCAGCGCAGTGGTTTGCGGTTCCGGGCGGTGGAAGCGGATACCGGACTCATCGGCGGCAGTTTCTCCCATGAGTTTATGGTCTTGGCCGATACCGGGGAAGAGGTCGTGGTGAGTTGTAAGACCTGCAACTATGCGGCTAACTTGGAACGGGCGGAGGCGGGCAGTGTTACGCACGATACCGATGGGGAGATGAGGACGTTGGAGCGGGTTCAGACCCCTGATCAAAAGAGCGTCGAAGAGGTGGCTGAGTTCCTCGGCGTCACCCCGCAACAAATCGTCAAGACGATTATCTTTGAGACGGAACAGGGACCGGTGGCTGCCCTGGTCAGGGGTGATCATGAGATCAATGAGAGCAAGTTGAGACGGCACCTGGGGGTGGACGAGCTGCAGATGGCCGGTGACGATGTTATCGCCGACGTAACGCACGCCCCCAAGGGCTTCGCAGGACCGGTGGGCCTCGATCTGAAGATCATCGCCGACTACGCCCTCGAGGGTATGCGAAATGTGGTGGCCGGAGCCAACGAAGTCGATGCTCACCTGATCAATGTCAATCTGGGGAGAGATTTCCAGGTGGATGAGTTTGTGGATATTCGCCTGGCACAGGAGGGTGATCCCTGCCCTCGGTGTCAGGGGAGGCTGCAGCTGTACAGGGGGATCGAGGTGGGGCATGTCTTCAGGTTGGGGACCAAATACAGCGAGGCCATGAATGCCACCTATCTCGACCATCAAGGCGCTGAGAGGCCCCTGGTTATGGGATGTTACGGCATCGGGGTGGCCAGGACCGTGGCGGCGGCCATCGAGCAGAACCACGATAAAAACGGTATCATCTTTCCCATGGCGATAGCACCCTTCCATGTCTTGATCCTGCCCGTCAATAACAAGGACGCCCAGGTCATGCGAGCAGCAGAGGGGCTCTACCGCACCCTCTGTGAGAAGGGCGCTGGGGCCCTCTTGGACGACAGGGATGAGCGACCAGGGGTGAAGTTTAAAGACGCAGACCTCATCGGTATCCCTCTCCGTCTGACGGTGGGGGAGAAGAACCTGAAGCAAGGAAAGGTGGAGATAAAGGTAAGGAGGACCGGGGAGGTTAACGTGGTGAAGCTGGAGGAGGCACCAGGGGTGACCATGAGGATGATCCAGGAACAGCTGGAGGAGGGGACCTCTGGTTCATGAAGGCCTATTCACTGGGGACGAGCACCCGCACCACCAAGGAGTTCGTGGGGATATTGCAGACATACAACATCGCGGTGGCAGTGGATGTGAGGAGTTTTCCTCAGAGCCGATTCCCTCACTTTCACCAAGCGGAACTGGGTCGTCTCCTCAGTGAGAACGGGATAGAGTACGTTTATCTGGGGAGGGAACTGGGCGGTTACCGTCGTGGGGGATATGAATCCTATACGGGCACGAGCTCATATAATCACGGATTGGAGAGGCTGGAGGAGATAGCAGGGTGTAAGACGACCGCCTTCTTCTGCGCCGAGAGGCTTCCCTGGAGGTGCCATAGGCGGTTTATCGGTACCAGCCTTCAAGAGCGGGGATGGGAGGTCGTCCATATCATCGAGGAAGGGAGGATCTGGCGTCCTCGGTCCCATGCTCAACCAGATAAGGAGGGGGAACGGATTGGCAGTGGATGCATTAGGTGATTGGAGGCGAACCCATACCTGTGGCGAGTTGAGGAAGGAGAATATCGGCGAACAGACCTGCGTGATGGGTTGGGTCCACCGCCGGAGGGATCATGGAGGGGTGATCTTCGTGGATCTGCGGGATCGGTATGGGGTGGTCCAGGTGGTCTTCAATCCTGATATAGGCCCCCAGGTCCATGGCAGGGCCCATGCCCTGCGGAGTGAATATGTCATCGCGGTCCGAGGTACGGTGGCGGTGAGGCCTGAGGGGACGGAGAACCCCCGTCTAGCCACCGGGGAGATAGAGATTACAGCCCATGAGTTCACGATCCTCAATGAGTCCAAGACACCTCCCTTTCCCATCGAGGACGAGGCGGAGGTGGCGGAAAATGTACGGTTCAGGTATCGCTATCTGGATCTACGCAGGCAGAGGTTGCAAGAGAATCTGATCATCAGGCACCGGGCGGCCAAGGTGGTGAGAGACTACCTCTCCTCCCAGGGTTTTCTCGAGATCGAGACCCCCGTTTTGACCCGCAGCACCCCTGAAGGGGCCCGGGACTACCTCGTCCCCAGCCGCCTCACCCCCGGCAGCTTCTATGCGCTACCCCAATCCCCCCAGCTCTTTAAGCAGCTCTTCATGATCGCCGGCTTCGACCGATACTTTCAGATCGTCAAGTGCTTCCGCGATGAGGATCTCAGGGCGGATCGTCAGCCGGAGTTTACCCAGATTGACGTGGAGATGTCCTTCGTGGACGCTGAGGACGTTCAAGGGTGCATGGAGGGGATGTTAGAGACCCTTTTCCGCGAGATTGCAGGGGTCGAACTCACCAGGCCCTTCCCAAAGATGAGCTATCAGGAGGTGATCGCCCGGTACGGCACTGACCGCCCTGATATACGCTTTGGAATGGAGCTCGTCGACGTCACTGATCTGGCATCTCGGTCCCAGCTCAAGGTGTTTAACGAGGTTGTAGAGGGAGGGGGGATCATCAAGGGGATCACTGTACCGGGTGGTGGGGTGCGTTCGCGCAGGGAGCTCGATGAGATCGTCGGGGTGGCACAAGAACATGGGGCTGGGGGGTTGGCCTGGATGAAGGTGGAGGCCAAAGGGTTTGCCTCCCCCATCGCGAAATTTTTCCGT
>CAYQOD010000008.1:0-19109 GCA_964419065.1 uncultured Thermodesulfobacteriota bacterium
AAGGAGGCCCTGGGGCAGGCAGGGATCAGGTACCAGTTCGCAGAGGTCACCATGTATCCCCAGAGCACCATACAGTTAAACGGAAAGAATGCGGAGCAGATGCTGCGCCTCATGGAGGTGTTGGAGGATCATGACGATGTCCAAAAGGTCTATGCGAACTTCGACATCTCTGAGAGCGTGATGGAACAGTTGAGCCAATGAGGGTATTGGGGATAGACCCTGGTACACAGGTCATGGGATATGGGGTGGTGGAAGAGTATGGTGGGGTGTTGATGCACGTCGGCGACGGAACCATCTCCCCCCCAGGAGAGCTGTCGGAGCGACTGAAGGGGATATACGATGGGTTGCGGGAGTTGATCGATACATACTCCCCTGAAGTGGTGGTTATGGAGAGCCCCTTCTTTGCGAAGAACGTGATGAGCACCCTGAAACTGGGGCAGGTGCAGGGGGTCGTCCTCCTGGCTGCAACCCACTCGTCACTCTCGTCCGTTACCTATACCCCCATGGAGGTCAAGTCCGCTGTCGCCGGCTACGGCAAGGCCACCAAGCCCCAGGTGAGGGAGATGGTTAAGCGCCTCCTCAAGCTCGATCAGCCCCTTTCCCTGGATGCCTCGGATGCCCTGGCCGTGGCTATCTGTCACATCCACACCGCTGAGCTCAAGGAACGGTACCAGCACGCCATAGTTCCGCACCGAGCCCCTGGAAGATGATATCGCAGATCCGCGGCCGATTGGCCCATAAATCTCCCGAGGAGATCATCATAGACGTCAATGGGGTGGGGTATGGGATCAAGGTTCCCCTCTCCACCTTCTATGAGCTTCCTGAGATAGGGGATGAGGTGACCCTGAGGATCCACACCCATGTCCGCGAAGATATCCTTCACCTGTACGGGTTTCTGACCGCCAAGGAGAAGGCGCTCTTTTGCCTCCTGATCGGGGTGTCGGGGGTGGGGCCGCGGCTGGCCACCAACATCCTGTCCGGTATCTCCCCCCAGGATCTGGAGAGGGCCTTGCGGGAGGGTGACCTGATCAGTTTAGTCCGTATCCCTGGCGTGGGGAGGAAGACCGCGGAGAGGATGCTGGTGGAGCTCAAGGATAAGGTGCTCGCCCCTGACGTGGTGGTTGTCCGGGGCCTTCAGGTTAAAGACGGAACCATCAGGGATGTGCTCTCCGCCCTGGTCAACCTGGGGTACCCGAAGGGGACGGCCGAGGAGGCCGTACGGGACGTCATGCGGCAGAAGGGGGATGATCTCTCGGTGGAGGAGCTCTTGAAGGAATCCTTGCGGCTCTTGGCCCGATAGTGAGGAGGCGGTGACGGAAAGCAGACCGTTCATTTCAGAAGAGGAGATTCGCTTTGAGCAGGGGGTCCGCCCTCTCTCCTTCGTCGAATACGTGGGGCAGGGGCGGATCAAGGAGAACCTGAAGGTCTTTATCGATGCCGCCCGGGAGCGCGGAGAGGCCCTCGATCACGTCCTCTTTCATGGACCGCCTGGCCTGGGCAAGACCACGTTGGCCAACATCATCGCCCATGAGCTCGGTGTAGGGATCAAGGCCACCTCCGGTCCTGCCATAGAGCGCCCGGGAGACCTGGCGGCCATCCTCACCAATCTGCAGGAGCGGGATGTGCTCTTCATCGATGAGATCCACCGCCTCTATCGCGTGGTGGAAGAGACCCTCTATCCGGTGCTGGAGGACTTCAAGTTCGACATCGTCATTGGTCAGGGACCCAGCGCTCGGGCCATTAAGCTCGATATCCCCCATTTTACCCTGGTGGGCGCCACCACCAGGGCGGGACTGCTCACATCTCCCCTGCGTGATCGATTCGGGGTGGTCTTCAGGATTGACTACTACTCGACGGAGGAACTGGCAAAGATTGTCAAACGGTCGGCGCAGATCCTGAAGGTAGAGATCAATGAGGAGGGGGCATGGGAGATCGCCTCCCGCTCACGGGGTACCCCCCGGGTGGCCATCCGGTTTTTGCGCCGGGTGCGAGACTACGCCCAGGTCAAGGAGGACGGTGTGATCACCAAAGAGACGGCCCACAAGGCCCTCGCCCTGATGGAGATCGACCATCTCGGCCTGGACAACATGGACCGCAAGATCCTGCGCACCATCATCGAGAAGTTCAGCGGGGGGCCGGTGGGCGTCGATACCCTCGCCACGGCCATCAGCGAGGAGAGGGATACCATTGAGGACGTGTACGAGCCGTTTCTCATTCAAAAAGGATATATCCACCGCACCCCTCGGGGGAGGGTGGCCACGAAGCTCGCCTATGAATACCTGGGGGTGCAGCCCCAGGGTGTTGCTCAGGGGGAGCTCTTTAAGTGATCGCACCTCACCCCTTGATTCTATCCCTTTGACCCCTCCGCGTTTTTGCGGTATAAGACTAAAGAGGTTGTTGAAAAAGTGATTTTTCACAGACTGCTCAAAAATGCCCACCCCACCTTTGGCGGGACGTAACGACGAAGGATGAGAGAAATCCCGCGAAACGCGGGACAGATAGGCGTTTTCAACAGTCTGGCAGGAGAAGATGGCTTCGGGTTCCTCGGTATATATATCGGCCCTCCTACTCGCAGCGGGTAGGGGAGAGCGGATGGGAAGCGTCAAGCAGCTCCTCAGCCTCGGGGAGCAGCGCATGATAGAGGCCTCACTGGCTAACCTGCAAAACTCCCTCGTTGACGAGATCGTCGTCGTCCTCGGTTTTGAGGCCGAAAAGATCCTTCCCTTCGTACAGGGACAAGACAAGGTAACGGTGGTGATCAACCCCCGCTTTCGTGAGGGGATGAGCGCATCCATCCACCACGGTCTGAGGGCCATGAATCCCCGAGCGACGGGAATCCTCATCGCCTTGGCCGATCAGCCCTTTATCCCCCCGGAGGTGACCAATGACCTCATCGAAGGGTTTGCGAGAGGTGACAAGGGGATTGTGCTGCCGGTCTATCAGGGACAGCGGGGGCATCCGGTGATCTTGGATCGCAACAAGTATGAGTCAGAGCTCCTGGCACTGGAAGGTGATGTGGGCGGCAAAGAGATTGTAGAGAACCATCCGGAGGATGTCCTTGAAGTAGAGGTATTCTCCCCAGAGGTGCTGATAGATATTGATAGCTGGGAAGATTACCAACGGGTTACCTAGACACGGGTTTTCAAGCGTCCCTCTCCCACAGGCAGGAGGGAAAGCGATAGAGGAGAAATCCTGGTGAAGCGGGTGGAGATCATCGCCATCGGGAGGGAGGTCTTACGGGGGCAGACCCTGGACACCAACTCAGGCTGGTTGGCCAGGCGGATAACGGCCATGGGGGGGAAGGTAGGTCGAATGGTGGTCCCCGACGATGACGCGGGGGCCATCGCCAGGGAGATCGAAACATCCGTTCGGGACGGCGCCCAGGTGATCATCACCACCGGCGGGCTTGGTCCCACCTTCGACGACAAGACACTGGCCGGCATCGCCGAGGCGACAGGGTGCCCCCTGACCCTGCAGCCTGAGGCCCTGGAGTTTGTGACCCGCAGGTATCGGGAGTTTTACGAGCAAGGGTTCGTGGAGAGTTCGGAGATCACCCCTGCCCGTGAGAAGATGGCGCACCTGCCCCAGGGAGCTACCCCCCTGGACAACCCGGTAGGGGCTGCCCCGGCCGTCCTTTTAGCAATCCCCCAGGGGGTGATCTTTGCCCTCCCCGGTGTGCCGAAGGAGATGAAGGCGGTCTTCGAGGGAGAGGTCTTCCCCCGCCTCAAGGAGATCCTGGGTGCCGAGGTCTATCTGGAAGAGACGGTAAACTCAGGACTCAAGGATGAGTCGGTTCTCGGGGAGTTCGTCGAGCGGGTCATGAAGCGGGTCAAGGGGGTCTACCTCAAATCAAAGCCCACCTCTTTCGGAACGGATGTGGAGCTGGAGGTGGTCATTACGGCCGCTGGTTCCGACGAACAAGAGGTGCGAACCAGGATAGAAGAGGCGAAGGGACTCCTCCTCGAGCTCATCAAGGCCTCCCCCACTCGTACTGGAGGATAGCGCAGGCGGCGATGGCCGCCGTTTCGGTCCTTAAGATTCTCCCTCCCAGACCCACAGCCCTAAACCTCGCTTCCCTCGCCTTCTGTATCTCCTCTGCATCCCATCCCCCTTCAGGTCCGACCATCAGGGCTACGCTTCCCGGTGGGGGGGTATCTCTCAGAAAGGATGAGAGATGGGTTCGTTCCCCTTCGAGCAGGAGGATCTTGCACTCCAGGGGACGGGCTATCTCCAGGGCCTCCTCGAAGGAGCAGTACGGGGCCACCGCGGGTACTGCGGCCCTGCGGCACTGCTTGACGGCCTTGAGGGCGATAGCGTGCCAGCGGTGGGCCTTGGGCTGGTGCGCCTCCCGCTCTTCGAGGGACATGGAGTGTCGTGATCGGAAGGGGACGATGACACCGACCCCGAGCTCAGTCGCCTTTTGAATGATCAGTTCCATCCGTTCCTTGCCCGGGAGGGCCTGGAACAGAAAGAGGTCGAAGGAAGGTTCTGTGGGCCCCGGTAGCTCCTCAAAGAGATAGACGACTGCGCGATCCTGCCCAAGCTCCGTTATCCTCCCCCTGAACTCCTTCCCTGTGGCGTCGGTCAGCGTGACGATCTCTCCCTGGTAGGGCTCGCGGGCCAGGAGGGCGGCAAAGGGGTCACCTTCCAGCGATACAGTTCGATCTTCCTCCACACTACTAGGGATGATGATCCGCTGGGCGCTCAATACGTACGGTCTTCTTTCGGGGACGTTCATGCCGCACCGGTGGTCTTTGAGCAAAAGGAGCCTATCACATATATACTAAATTTCCCGGTGAGCGTACAGGGCAAGTTTCCAGGTATCCCACAACAAAAGAAAGGGGGCACCATGTCATCGTCCGAGAGGATCCAGTGATGGGGCATGAGGTTCATGAGCGATGTTACCATATCTGTCGGGGATATGTTAAAAAGATATCGAGCTCTATGAGGGGAGGTGTGTCGGTGTGTATGAGTTACGGATGATGTTTCGAGAGCACATCTGATAAGGGCTTCAGGAGAAGTCCACAATCGAGGACCCCTCCTGAAGCCACGTTACGCACAGCCCCGTGCGGATGATCTCTCTTGGGATAAAGGATTAGAGATGCTGTATCTCGTCCTTCTCTTCTGATGACTCCTTCGTAATCTTTTTTTCCCAGATACTCCCGTGCGATGTCCTTTCCCCCCAACCCGAAGGCCAGTGCGAGGGCCAAGACGACCCCACTGAAGAGGATAGTAAAGGCGACGACGACCGTGTTGCGACCGATGCCGAGCTGTTCCAGGGCCATGGCAAAGGCGAGCACAAGGATGATGGTCTTAACCCCCTTGCTCAATAAGCCGGAGAACCGTATCCCCGCATTGACCGAGGCTATGAGGGCGGTCCTCCCCAGGAAGTTGCCGAGCATAAATCCAACGGTGATAAGGAGGGCAGCGATGAATAGATTTGGGAGATAGAGGAGAAATTTCTCGAGCAGATCTTCTATGGTCGGGACCTTCAGGGCATAGAGCGCGATGATGGCGAATATGATGACCACGAGCCAATAAAATATCCGGCCGAGGAGCTTCGAGGGTGCATCTTTGATGCCGACCTTTCCAAACGTCTCGGTTATGCCCATCTTGGAGAAAAAGCGGTCTATATTGAGGAGCTTTGCAATCTTTGCGATCACCATTTTCAGGATCCACCCCAGGACCAAGCCGAGGACAAAGATGACTACCGAGCTGAGGAGATTGGGTAGGAATTCGATGAGCCGCTGAAAAAAGTCCTTCAACGGCCCTGTGAGAATGCTGTCACACAGATTTTTCATAACTCCCTCCTCGTTTTTCAGTGATCCTATTTATCCCTTGCCACCGCTCGACAAGGCGTGATTTTTCCCTCTCAAAGGCGTCGCAGAGATCTTCCAGCCTCCCCTCTACCTGGTCAGCCGTGCTCTCCCAGGTCTCGATGACAAAGGACGCCACCTTGCCGAGATACAACGGTGTCAAGGCTTTGAGGATGTGTTCCCGGTTTATCGACTTCATATGCCACGCGACGGCGAAATTGTAGACGATCTCCACCCATACGGTATCAGGTATCGAAAATCGCTCCTTCGGGCTCTCAGCGAGCGTTCCCAGGAGGCGCAGGAGATCTGCTGGCAAAAAGCTCTCATACACCACAGAGAGTTCCCTCACACCGAGCCTGAACTTCTCGATCATCCCGTCCAGATTGACATGTATCGGTTCAAGCCCCACCGCATAGACAAAGCCGAAGGTCGGGACGGGCTCAGATGCACCATCACGTGTCCAGACAGGGGCATATTCCTCCATGAGACTGAACACGGAGCTTACCACCTGATAGAGCATCGAGCTCAGGTCAGCCCCGGGATCTTTCGGGTCATGGATCTTGGCCCCGAGGAATGCCTGACATACCTTGAAGGCATTGGCAACCGCCGTTGTGGTCATCCAGATGTCAATCCCAAAGCGGGCGACTTCGGTCTCCCACACATCCTTGGTAAGGTAAAAGGATGCCAGTCTGCCTGAGAACCCGAAATCACCCCCGATAGGCTGGCGGATCCTCTTGCCGTACAGGGCCCTCGTGACGGGATAGACGATGGTGTTGGTGATGGTGCCGTCATACTTATGTCGGTGATAGTAGGGGGCGACGTAATCGTATCCCTCATCAAGGACCGGCTTGATGAGCAGCTCGATCCATTCTGGAGTGATGCTCCTGAGGTCAGAATCCACCACGGCGCAGGCCTTTGCGTTGAGGGCATCGGCTATCTCAAAGACGGTCCTGAAGGCGCTCCCCTTGCCCGGTATCCCGATATACGGTGTTGCGATCTTGTAAAAACTTCCTGTCTCGTGATCGACTAAGAGGGAGTCAAGATCGACGGTCGCGTCCCTCACCACGTCCATGGTCCCATCAGTTGAGCCACCGTCAGAGTTGACGAGGACAGATCTATATTTCGGGAAGTATTTTGAGAGGCCGGCATGAACGGCCCGCACTACGTGCCCGATGGTCCGGGCGTTGTTATAGCTCGGGATACCGACGAGGATATCGGCCTTTTTGAGTTCCTCAATCTTTTCCTGAACCTCTTGTGGTATGGCTTCCGAGTTTCCCGACATGGTCTTGAAGGTACTAGACCCCTCAATTATAGAGGAGTAGAAGATATTATCAACAGGAAAATGAATTGCAGGGAGGAGATGGTGGTGTGAGGGGGAGGTGATGATCGCTACGGGAGCTCACGAATCAGGGCCTGCCCCCTTACTTTTTGAAATATGTGAAACTAGTGAACAAAGAGATTTTTTTGGTGTCTTTTATTATTAGATATTATTATTGCCTCCTATTATCATTACCCCCCGTAGTCTAGTAGCCGATGTTTGCAGAAGTCTCTTAAAGTTATATTTTTTGACTTTGTTTGAGATCAACCTAAAGGCGAAAATAAATATCGCTTTAACCACATAACGAAGGCTTATCAAGCGAGCGGTGATCATCTTCTTCGCTATTCTCACTATCGTAGGAAGGGTATAGTAGCTTCTCCCTATACGATGTCTGATGTCTCGCAACCTTGCTAGGGGATATGCTTCAGAACATACTACATTGTCCTCATTCACATAATAGCCTTGGGACGTGGCGATGAGTTCATTGAGCGGTGAATATTTCTCTGTCCTCAAGAGACTGAGGTTGATGGTGTCTAATTTTAGCCTCTTGGCAAACGGGGCAATCTCCAGCATTTCTGATTCATTCTCCCCTATACATCCGACAATAAAATAGCCATGAATAAAGAAATTCAGCTTCCTGATTTCAGCAAATGCCTTCTCAGCCAGAGCAGTATCAAATCCTTTTTGCATCGCGCTGAGAGTTTTGTCTTGGGCTGATTCAATCCCTATTGTCAGTACCTTAAAACCAGCGTTGAACATCTTCTTTAGTATCTGTGGATGTCTATAGATATCAAGCCTCACGGCAACCGCAAAAGTCTTCTTAATGCCTTCAGCAATGACCAAATCACAAATCTCCTCGACCCTCTTCATCTCCACAGCAAAATTGTCATCTACAACAAATACAAACCCAGCATCAATAGTCTTCAATTCCTCAACAACAGATGACGCTGACCTCCCGCTCCAATTTCTTTTCTGGCCTAAGGGATTATTAGAAAACGTGCAAAACCTACAATTGTATGGACAGCCTCGGGAGGTTGAAATAAAGTCTACACCTTGGCCGAGATCAATATTTTTATATAAGAGCCTGTAACTGACCCGCCTCAATTTTCTATTGGGGTAGATGACATCGTCCAACGGATGGAGGACACGGGCTTTATTATGAACAATTCTGCCATCCTCACGATACGAGATGCCGGGGATATCCTTGAGGGGAACCCCTGAGGCTATATCCCGAATAATCTCCTCTCCGTCTCCCCTGACGATGATATCTATATGAGGAGTTGCCGCAAAAAGCTCCTCAACACACGACGTAGCGTATCTCCCGCCTACAATGACCATAATATGAGAAGGGATCCGAGAGATAATATCGATAGCAGCATCTCGTTGATAATCCCAGTTCACAGACAGGCAGATTAGGTCTATAGTGTCCTTCTCAATAAAATCATTCAGGTTCGGCTCAAATCGCATATCGATAAGCGTAACCTTCTCAACTAAATTTTCTAAGACAGTTGCGATATATTCCAACCCAAGAGGAGGACAATATTTTTTCTCTGGCATTCCCTGTTGATGAGGATGAACACACAATACATTCTTATAGAGCATCTTCTGACACCCCCTGTGGCATATGTGCTAGAGTTGATTGAACGTTACGGTAGCGATTCCTGGCCTCAATCTTCTTATTTTTTCATTTTATCTGATATGGGGGAATTAGTAAAGAGGCAGAAGGTGTCACCCTTTCGAAATATCGTACCATCTCATAACTCTTTCCCCCCCGACATGACTTCCTTCCATAACCAATTTATAAAACATCCTCTTCCTCGATCTCTCTTTTGGTCCCCATTATAGTCGAGGAAGATTAAAAACCGATTAAGAAGAGATTAAATCTTGCTAATTTTTCGCTGAACCTTATCCTCGGTACCATTGAGCTTTCTGTTCTTTTCGACCTTTACGTATTTTCTACCGTCCTTATATTATTTTCATGAAGGGTATGGAAAATAGAGTTATGAGACTTATATTTTAGATAATAGGCGTCCGTTTAAGGGGGGGCACTATGGCAAAAGATCCGGTTTGTGGTATGGAGGTCGATGAGGGGTCGGCCGCAGCCACGAGTGAATATCAGGGCAAGACCTACTATTTTTGCGCGGCAAGCTGCAAAGAGAAGTTCGACAGATCCCCTGAGCAGTATGTCGAGGGTACAGGCGACGTACAATCTGTGCAGAAAGATGAGGTAGCGAAGGATGTGCCGTACGGCAAAGGGGGAACGGAGCGGGTAGAGCTGCCCATCACGGGGATGAGCTGCGCCAGCTGTGTGGCGAAGATCGAGAAGGGTCTCTCCCAGCTCGAGGGCGTTTTCGATGTCAACGTCAACTTTGCCACGGAGCGGGCCACCGTCGCCTTCGACGCCGAAAAGGTTCACGAAAGCGATCTCGTCAAAACCGTCAAAGACCTCGGATACGGGGTCCGGGTCGAGCGGGCGACGCTCCCTGTCCGAGGGATGTCGTGCGCCTCGTGCGTAGAGAAGGTCCAGACGGCCTTGAGCAGTGTCCCAGGAGTCGTCAGGGCCAGCGTCAATTTCGCCACGGAGAAGGCCACGGTAGAGTATATCCCGGGGAAGGTGACGGTCAAGGACTTATCGAAGACCGTACGGGCCGCCGGGTATGAACTCATCGAGGTCGAGGAAGGAGATCTCCTTGAGAGGGAGAAAGCAGCCAAGGAGGTCGAATTCAGGAGATTGAGGAGTAAGTTTCTCACCGGCCTATCCCTTCTCATTCCCCTCTTTCTCCTGGTCTTTTGGGATAAGATAGGCCTGTCTCGAATACTGGAGGTCGGTAAGCAGACCAATTTTTATATCCAGTTCATCCTTCAGACCCCAATCCAATTCTGGGTCGGCTGGCAGTTCTACCGGGGCGCGTGGACGGCGGCCAAACGTAAGACCAGCGATATGAACACCCTGATCGCCGTGGGGACCAGCGCGGCATACCTCTACAGTGTCCTGGCCACCTTCTTCCCCTGGATCTTCGCTGCCAAGGGCTTAGCTGCAGAGGTCTACTTCGACACGGCAGGGGCCATCATCGTCCTCATCCTGTTGGGCCGCCTGTTGGAGGCGAGGGCGCGGGGGCAGACATCGGAGGCCATCAAGAAGCTGATCGGCCTGCAGCCGAAGACGGCTTTAGTCGTACGGGACGGCAAGGAACGAGAGGTCCCCGTGGAGGAGGTTCAGATCGGGGATACGATCATCGTCAGACCCGGTGAGAAGATCCCGGTGGACGGAGTGGTCCTGGAGGGCTACTCTTCTGTAGACGAATCGATGGTAACCGGGGAGTCGGTCCCCGTGGAGAAGCAAGCGGGGGATGAGGTGATCGGGGCTACCATCAATAAGACGGGGACATTTAAATTCAGGGCCACTAAGGTCGGGAAAGAGACCATGCTCGCCCAGATTATCAGGCTGGTGGAGGAGGCCCAGGGGTCCAAGCCCCCCATCGCCCGGATGGCCGATATCATCGCCAGTTACTTCGTCCCCGCGGTCATCGGTGCCGCTGTACTGACCTTCATCATCTGGTATCTCTTCGGGCCTGAACCGGCCTTGACATACGCCGTGCTCAATTTTGTGGCGGTGATGATCATCGCCTGCCCCTGTGCCTTGGGACTGGCCACCCCCACCTCCATCATGGTGGGAACAGGCAAAGGGGCCGAAAACGGGGTCCTCATCCGAGGCGGTGAGGCCTTGGAGACCGCCCACAAACTGGACGCCGTTGTGTTTGACAAGACGGGGACCATCACCCGGGGAGAGCCTGCGGTCACCGACATCGTGGAGTCCAACGGGTACACAGCAGGGGAGATCCTGCGCCTGGCTGCCTCGGCCGAGAAAGGGTCCGAACACCCCCTCGGGGAGGCCATTGTTCAGAAGGCCTACGAGGAAGGGGTGATTTTAGAAGAAGCAAAGGATTTTAATGCCATCCCCGGCCGCGGTATCGAGGCCACCATCGGGGGCAAGAGGAGCTTGCTGGGGAACATGAAGCTGATGAAGGAGCGGGGGATCTCCCTGGATGGGATGGAGAAGAAGGCCAAAGCCCTCTCAAGTGAGGGGAAGACCCCCATGTTCGTGGCAGTGGATGGGAGACCGGCCGGGGTCATCGCCGTGGCCGATACCCTGAAGGATGATTCCAAAGCTGCCATCGACGCCCTCCACCGGTTGGGCCTCGAGGTCATCATGGTGACCGGGGATAACAAGAGGACCGCCGATGCCATTGCCCGACAGATCGGGATCGACAGGGTCTTGGCCGAGGTCCTGCCAGAGACGAAGGCCCTTGAGGTGAAGAAGCTCCAGGCTGAGGGGAAGCGAGTGGGTATGGTGGGGGACGGGATCAACGATGCCCCTGCCCTGGCCCAGGCCGACGTGGGCATCGCCATCGGGACCGGGACCGATGTGGCCATGGAATCGGCGGACATCACCCTGATCAGCGGTGATCTGAGGGGTGTGGTGACGGCCATCGCCTTGAGCAAGGCGACCATCCGAAACGTCAAGCAGAACCTATTCTGGGCCTTCGCGTACAACACCGTCCTGATCCCGGTGGCCGCAGGGGTGCTGTTCCCCTTCTTCGGGATACTGCTCAGCCCCATATTTGCGGCGGCAGCCATGGGGCTCTCGTCGGTCACCGTGGTGAGCAATGCCCTGCGGTTGAGACGATTCAAGCCACCGGTGATCACAGCAGAATTGCAACGTCCTGTTTCGGCATGAGTGGTTTGAACATGATACAGGAGCATATGGATTTTCTTGCTGGTTTGATATTTATTAAGGTGATATCCTAAAGATTACGTATGAGCGCAGATCCAGACCACGCTAACAGAGTCAACTCCATTAAAGGATACTTCTCTGTGATGGCAGCCGCGGTGCTGTGGGCCTCTTCTGGGACGGTGAGCAAACTGCTATTCCAGGAGGGGATATCGCCCTTTGGCCTGACCCAGATGCGAGTCACGTTCGCAAGCCTTATACTCTTTATAGTGCTTGTGACCTTTGCCCGGGGTCTCTTACGGATCCGCTGGCAGGACTTCGGATATTTCATCCTGCTTGGTAGCGGGGTCATGGCCATGGTTCAGGGAACCTACCTGTATACCATCAGCAAGATTCAGGTGGCCGCAGCCATCCTTATCCAGTACATGGCACCGATTATGGTGGCGATCTTTTCCATCTTCTTCTGGAAGGAACGCCCCACCCCTTTTAAACTTATCTCCTTGACCCTCGCCATCGGGGGCTGTTACCTCGTCGTCGGCGGATACAATCTGGAGCTGCTCCGTTTAAACCGCCTGGGCATTATGGCAGGGCTTGCCTCTGCCTTCTTCTTTGCGAGTTACTCCCTTTTGGGTGAACGGGGCATGCATCGTTACGCCCCTTGGACCATTCTCTTTTATGCCCTCGTCCTTGCTGTTCCTACCTGGCATATCCTCTATCCTCCCTTTTACTACGTGAAGAATGATTTGGGCCTCTTCCAATGGATCCTTGTCTTTTATATCTCTCTCATGGGGACTATTATGCCCTTTGGCCTCTACTTCTTGGGTGTCAATTATATCCGCTCCACGAGGGCCAGCATTACAGCGACGTTAGAGCCGATCATGGCAGATGGGTTTGCGTTTCTTCTGCTGGGAGAGATGCTGGAGCTACCCCAAATCCTGGGCGGGATGAGCGTGATCGGGGCTATTGTCTTACTCCAGGTGAAACAAGAAAGGGATGCGATGACGCCGGCCTTAATTCGTTCGCAACGTCGAGAGGAAGAAAGGCAATGAGGTGAGGAGGTGTACAATGGGCTTACGAGTAAAAATTTTAAGTGGATTTTTAATCCTGTCATCGATGTTGCTCATAGCTGGAGTATGGTCAATACATGAATTGAGTTCGATAGGAACATCGGTTCAACAGCTTCTGGATGATAACTATAAAAGCATCAGTGCCGCAAAGATGATGTTAGAGGCGCTGGAGAGAGAGGACAGTGCAACATTGCTTTTCCTCTTGGGCAACCGGGAAGAAGGCAGGAAAATAATGAGTGAAGCAGACAATCTATTCCAAAAGGGATTCCAAATCGCCCAGAAAAATGTAACGGTCACGGGTGAAGCCGCTATAGTGGATTTAATAAGATTAAGATATGATGTTTACAAGGGTTTGTTGATGAAGCCAAGAGGTGGCATTGACAAAGAAGGAAACGTGGACTGGTATTTAAAAAAAGTACATACTGCATTCTTTGATGTGCGAAGCTCTGTCGAAAAACTAATGGCCCTTAATGATCAGACTATGTACGAAACTGCTTCGGATTTAAAAAATCGAGCAAACAGGGTGATAATGCCCGGAGTTGTCGCAATCATAGCTGCCCTGCTTTTTTCTCTTATGTTTAACTTTTTTGTCAATTATTACATGGTTGGCCCTATTATCAAGATAACCCGCAGCATTGAGGACTTTGTGGATACAGGGAGACCCTTTGATTTGAGAATGGAAACCAAAGATGAGATCGCACACTTGGCCTCTGCAGTATCATCATTGAGTTCAAAGGTTAGGGACCGGTAGATGAGACCGCAGGTTATTCTGAGATACGCCTCCCTTGTCTTTCTGCTTAATGCTGCCTTTTTATTAATCGCTGCCGCCATTTCTGCCTTTAATTCAGACTCGGCATTCTTTCCGCTTTTTTACAGTTTTCTGGTGACCGCCCTGTTTGCTCTCTTTCCGTTCTTATTTGTTCCTCCTGCACTGGACATCACCAACAATGAGGGGTTAATAATAGTCGTATCCAGCTGGCTTTTATCTTGTTTGATCAGTACCATGCCCTATATATTATGGGGTGGTGAATTTACCTTTACGAATGCCTGGTTTGAGAGTGTATCCGGCTACACCACCACAGGGTCAAGCATCCTGACGAATGTTGAAGCCCTCCCCCTTGGTCTATTGTTCTGGCGCTCGGCAACCCACTGGATTGGGGGTGTGGGAATCATCATCTTTGTGCTCGCGGTTTTGCCCCCGATGGGAATATCAGGGATGGTGCTGTACCGGGCTGAGATGTCCCCTCAAGCAATCCAAAATTTTCGCTACCGGACTCGGAAATCTGTACAGATATTGCTAGGTGTCTATGTGGGGTTGACAGCACTCGAGACGCTGTCATTATCACTCTGTGGGATGAATTTATTCGATGCCATCACACACTCCTTTGCGACCATCGCTACCGGAGGTTTTTCACCAAAGAATGCGAGCATTGCCTATTACAACAGCATCAGCATCGACATTGTTGTCATTGCCTTTATGGTCCTCTCCGGCATACATTTTGGCCTTCTCTTTACCGTCATTTCGGGAAGGCTCAGTGATCTTTGGCGATCTACCGTTGTACGCTATTACTTCTCGGCGCTTGTTGTCGGAGTGATCATCACAACCATTGCTGTGCACGGCAGTCGGTTTCAAAGCTGGATGGAGGCATTGCGGTATGCAGCATTTCAGGTTATTTCTATAGGGACATCAACGGGATTTGCTACTGCTGATAGTGCCCTGTGGCCTCCCCTTGCGCAGTTAATACTGTTGTTTTTTACCTTACAATGTGCCTGTGCCGGTTCTACATCTGGTGGAATTAAAGTCGATCGCATAGTTATTTTTGCAAAATCAATACTGAGAGTGATTAAGCAAGTCCAACATCCGCACGCAGTGGTTGCGGTAAAAGTGAATGCAGAAAAAGTTGATGATAAAGTCGTGAATTTTGCTGTGTTGTATATTTCAATCTACATAGCTATTGTCTTCGCTTCAGCCCTGGCGTTGACGGCGCTCGGTGTGGACGCCCTTTCCGCGTTTTCCGGATCTGCGGCCACCATGGGGGGAGTCGGACCTGGGTTAGGCACCGTTGGTTCTATGGGTAATTTTGCCCATATCCCGCCCCTCGGTAAATGGATATTGACCTGTACCATGCTCCTCGGGCGGCTTGAAATATATGGATTGATTATCTTTTTTATGCCTGAGACATGGAGATGAATAACAGGTCCCGTTTTACGACGATAAACCCATATTATCCCAGGCGGAGCACACTATTGTTCCACCGTTCGGGGTAGCCGAGAGGAGAGGAGGTGAAGGCTATGGCTATTGATCCTGTATGCAAGATGGAGGTGGATGAAAAGGAGGCGGCAGCGACGTATGAGTATAAGGGGAAGACCTATTACTTCTGCGCAGTGGGGTGTAAGGAGCGATTTGCCCAGGATCCTGAACGGTTTATCAGGGGAGAGAAAAGGTAACCCAGTTTACGCTAGAATCGTCATAAAGAGCACAAACGTAGATATTGTCCTTCATCACGGTTATTGCGTCCGCGATACCATGAGTGGGAATGTGGTTGCTCAAGAATCAGAGGTTCAGGGAAGAAAGAAGGGTTTTTATCGTCTGCCAGCGGACTTCCTTGCTGATCAGAGAAAATTTGTAAACGTCAATCGGTGGTCTCGCAACGATAGATTGTATATCATATTGTGGCGCTCCCTGTAATGATTGTCTTCTTTGTGTACCCAAAATAAAGGTGGAGGAGGAAAAATGAGTCGAAAGGCTTTTCGGTTAATACTGTTTGCGATTGTGTTCATGGGAAGTTTCATCTCTCAAGGGTGGTCCATGGAAGGGAGAGGTTATACGAACATTTCCATGGATCAATTCGTCGAGATGATAAAAAACAAAGATTTCACCCTCATCAATGTCCATATTCCCTATGAGGGAGAGATTCCTGAAACTGATCTCATGATTCCATTCAATGCCATCGATCAGCACAGCGATAAACTCCCGCAAGACAAAAATGCTAAGATCGTTGTTTACTGTAGGACAGGCTCCATGAGTGCTATTGCCGCCCAAACATTGGTGAGTATGGGATATACGAACGTGTTTAATTTTCAAGGTGGCATGAGAGCCTGGAAAGACGCTGGAAGGTCGTTGATTTTTCGCTAAATATCGTGGACAAATTTAGCAGGTGGATGAAGTCTATCTATTGACAACCTGAGACCTCCAGAGGTTTGTTCGCCTCTGAGGGGCTCCCTAACCAAAGGAGGGTAGCGATGAATACGATATTGCAGTGCGCAATAGGGAGGCTCTTTGCTCCGACGAGAGACGCCTTCGCCCAATGGCGGGGTTATGAATGGGGGCACGGTCCCGGGATGATGGATTGGGGATATGGCATGGGATGGTTTGGAGGCATCATCATGATCGCCTTTTGGGTTGCCGTGATTGTAGGGATCATTTTTCTGATCCGATGGCTGATGGTATCCACGAGAGGAGGAGTTGGCGGTGTCGGGGAATCGGCCCTCGATATCCTCAAGAAACGGTACGCCCGCGGTGAGATCGACAAGAAGGAGTTCGAGGCAAAAAAGAAGGATCTCCTGTAATGAATACTCCGTGGAGATATTCAGGGAGATGAAGGTGAAGATTAGCAGGCGAGCGTTCTTAAAGACCACCCTCGGGACCATAGCGGCCACTGGCCTCCCGACATTTCCCCTTGCCTCCGCCCTCTCCACGCCAAAGAGGACGGTGAAGGAGTTTCGTTTTTCGGCATCCCCGGCAACGGTAAATCTTGGAGCTGGCCCTGATTTTGTTGCATGGACCTATAATGGACAGGTTCCGGGCCCGGAGATCCGGGTTCGGGAGGGGGAGATCGTGCGGGTCGTCCTCAAGAACTTTCTCCCCGAGGGGACAACCATCCACTGGCACGGGGTGCCGGTGCCGAACGCCATGGATGGTGTCCCGGCAGTCACCCAGAAGGCCGTGATGCCAGGAGAGACCTTCGTGTATGAGTTCGAGGCCAGGCCAGCAGGGAGCTATCTCTACCACTCCCATTTTCACTATCAACTCGACCAGGGTTTGTATGGTTCCCTCATTATCGAGCCGTCGCGTCCGCAGGGTAGCTATGATCGCGAGTACACGTTGCTGTTGGAGGATTGGGTCATGAGAGACGGGGGCGGTGTTGCCGACACAGAGCGTCGCCCTCCCATGGGTATGGGAGGTATGGGGGGTAGGGGTATGATGCGCGGCATGGGGAGAGGCAGAGGGGGATTAGGGACCAGCGCCGGCCCGCTCTGGGAGCCCGTTTACGATGGGTATGCGGTGAACGGCAGGATCTATCCAGAGATAAAGCCCCTCGTGGTGAGCAAAGGTGATAAGGTGAAGCTGAGGATCCTCAATCCTTCCTCAGCTACCATCTATGACCTCCGCCTGGCAGGCCATAGCCTCACCATCACTCACCTGGATGGCAGACCCATCAAGCCCGTGGAGACAGATGTCCTAAGAATCGGCATGGGCGAGCGCTACGATGCGGAGTTTGCGGCTGATAATCCGGGTACGTGGCTTCTGGCAGCGGCCGAGACGGGATTCGGTGAGGGGATGATTCGTATCCCGGTACACTACCGCGGGGTCAACGGAAGGGAGGCGGTTCCACCGAGGTTTCATCGTGGACTGCGATTTGCAACCTAC
Organism: uncultured Thermodesulfobacteriota bacterium; assembly: GCA_964419065.1. GTDB lineage: Bacteria > Desulfobacterota > B13-G15 > B13-G15 > RBG-16-54-18 > CAYQOD01. The sequence continues at coordinate 17,585 of CAYQOD010000008.1, forward strand.
GGGGACCTCCAAGCCCTCAATCCCTCAGCTGAGTCGAGTTCAGGATCCACTGATAGGTTCTATCCCCAGACGTTGAGTGGAGGCATGCACTCGCCGTTCTGGACCATCAACGGATATGTCTATCCGAACGCAGAGCGTCTGGTTGTTCGAAAGGATGAACGGGTGCGCATCGGTTACGGGAACCACAGCATGATGCCCCATCCCATGCACCTGCACGGGCATTTTTTCAAGGTGGTAAATCCTTCCCTGCCGCGGGAGCGCTGGATCCTCAAAGACACTATCATCGTCGAGCCGATGCAGCGCATGGAGATTGAGTTTGTGGCCGACAACCCCGGCAACTGGTTTCACCACTGCCACAACCTCTATCACATGGAGGCGGGGATGGCCAATGTAGTGGTCTATCGATCCTGAAAGATTTCGGCACCGTTTGGAATATTTCAGGGTTCTTCACCGTACGTCTCAAGGTAGTGCTGTATATATGCCGCCACCCGATCCTTGGGCTGGTAGACCCCGAAGTGCCCCTCACAGAGGATGTCCGCCTCCAGGGCCAGGAGTTTTGCCATCGACCGGCGCCAGGCCGCCAGGTCCGCGCCGAACTCCTCAAAGAAAGGACCATGGATATCTTGACCAAAGAGAATCCTTTTCCCTCCCCGGTCCAGATAGACCGAAAGGGAGCCGGGGGTATGTCCTGGGGTATGGAGGCAGGCTATCTCTTGATCACCGAAGCGGAGACGTTCCTCATCCTTGGTCAATTTGAGATCGACCGGCGTGGGTGGAAAGCGAAGGTTGTACCATGAGGCCGCTGTCATTCTGTTATCCCCGTGTTCCACAGGCTCGGCATCGAGGTGGTGCATAATGATCCGGGCGCCGAAGGCTTCTCGAAACGCGGGGGCCCCACCGATGTGATCGATATGGCAGTGGGTCAGGATCACCGCCGCCAGTTTGGCCGGGTTGAGTCCGAGCTTTTCGATGTTGAGGACGATTTTGTCGTAGCCGGACCCTACCCCGGCATCGATGAGGACGAGATCACCGAGGTCCAAGAGATAGACCGCGCAGTCCTTGGGATCGGTGATATCAGCACCCCCTACCAGGTAGATATTCTCCGTTACCGCTGTCGGTCCCATCCCTCTTTTTCCTTTAGAACGGGGTGGATGTTACCATGTTTGTCGTCTCTTAGCAATGTGAACCAGCACTTATGGAGGAATGGTGCGTTTGGGGTGCTCCCTATACATACATAGGTGGAGGTCCTAAGTGATCCCTCATGAGATATCTATTGGTGTTAAAAGGTGACTTTTAAAAAAAGGAAAAATCTGCTATTGATACAGAGCAGAGACAGAGAGGTCGACCCTGTTTCATCATTGGTTTTCACAGGATGACTAAGTCCCTCGATTCATAAATACGGTAACGTATTTATTCACTCGGGACTAAGTGCTGCCCTCGGCCATGAGCTCGGTCCGAATGGAGTGAGCAATTGCAAAGGTTATACTCATTAGAATACGTTATAGTATTTGCGAATCGAAGCACT
>CAYQOD010000009.1:0-18381 GCA_964419065.1 uncultured Thermodesulfobacteriota bacterium
AAGAAAACGTCGCCTCCGGTGCCTTCTCAGTGATTCCAGGAGGACGCTCGAATCGGGCAGCCGGTCGTTATAGTTTTGCGGTCGGCCACCGGGCGAAGGTGAAAGAAACCCATCACGGGAGCTTCCTCTTCTCCGACGATCACGATTATGATTTCCCCTCGATCAGCGCCAATGAGTTCGCGGTCCGCGCAACCGGCGGGATCCGCTTCGCCACAGCTATCGATGGGGTCGGCAACCCTGTTGCCGGCATACGCCTCATCTCCGGAAGCGGCTCGTGGGAGACGTTGAGCGATCGCCATGTCAAGACCTCTTTCGCACCCGTTGACGGACGCACCATCCTGGAGCGCCTGATGAAGCTCCCCCTCGCCACCTGGAGCTATAAGACCCAGGACCCCTCGGTTCGCCATATCGGCCCCACGGCCCAAGATTTCTATAAAATCTTTCAAATAGGTGCGGATAGCAGACACATCAGCACCGTGGATGCCGATGGGGTCGCCCTGGGCGCCATACAGGGGCTCTATCAACTCGTGCAGGAAAAGGGCTCAGAGATAAGGGCCCAGCAACAACAGATCAAGGCCTTGGCAGCGATGATTGGCGTTCAAAGAGTTCAGATCGCTGCATTGGAGGCTCAAGTGGCGGGAATGGAAGAGGTGTTCGCGAAAAACGGAACGATCTCTCCTCGATGAAAGGTCTCTCCGATGAAAGAGATGATCGCCTACTGCGGTCTTCCCTGTCACGAATGCGGGGCATTCGTGGCGAAACAAGACAATGATGACACCCGAAGGGCAGAGACGGCGCAGCTGTGGTCCCAAAGGTTGGGCATTGCCCTTCAAAGAGGCGACATCAATTGCGACGGCTGCTGTGCGGATGGCGGGACCCTCTTTCTCTACTGCCGCACGTGTGAGGTCCGAGGATGTGCGGAGAAGAGAGGGGTGATTAATTGTGCCCGCTGTGCGGAGTATGTGTGTGAAAAGCTCGAGAGACTCTTTCACGTGATCCCGCGATCGAAAGAAAGACTGGCGGCGATCAGAAAATCCTATGAAGATCTTTAATTTAGTTGGCAGATCGCTACTCCTTGCTCTGTAGCGGACTTGACCTCGGCCTTGTGGTATAGGTCAACCCCACCAAGTCGGGCATGCTTCTCAGTTGACAACCACTGGAGGTGGGGGGCATCTCTTGCCTTATACGAGCCGAACTCGGAAGAGGTCTTCGCCGATCTCCTTTTCCATAAAAGCCCTGATCTCTTCACGATCACCGCACCAGAAGACATCCGATGTGAAGAGCTTGACAAACGTGCGTGCTGCTTCTCTCTCTCGGCCACCCTTGAACTCGACGACGGTTCGACCATGAAACTCTGGAAATCCAAGAAACCTTGTCACTCCTAGGAGATCGTTGAGGTTGAACTGGTCGCTCTCAGTTTGGGCCAGGCACTCTGTCTTGAACTTGGTGAACATGAAGCATAATCCCGCTAGCTGTCCACCCTTGAAAGTGCGAGCGCCCTTAAATTGGTACTCTTTACCATCACACTCGAATGTGATGACGAGACCTTTTTCAATGTTGAAGTTCTCAATGATTACCTGGATAGCCATATCCTCCTCCTATGTCATGACGCTCTGTGAGTTGTCTGGATTACTGAAAATCCCGTTGAGCTACTGTCTCTTATATCAGATTCACGGGGTAACGCGTTCGCGGACGAGCCTGATCCCTTCCCATGCAGGAGCGGTTCCCTTGATCCGCTCCTCCAGCAGGAGAAGCGCACCGTAGGTGTCAAAAAAGGCGTCCCGGGGGCGCTCCGGTGATCTCTGTTCCCCTTTGCGGAACAGTCTTCTGAAAAGATCCTGTTCCCGAGGGACTTCATTGCTCGAACCGAGGGCATTGTCTATTGCCAGGAAGCGCGCCGTGTCCAGATCCGGCCTGTTCACGGCTTCCCGAGCACGTACCCGAGTGAGCTCTCCGATGAGCTCGCGGACAACAGAGGGATCGAACCATGCCCCTTCCCCGGTGTCACGATTGCGGTCAAAGGGCCGGATGCGATCCAGGCTGATATCCAGATCCAGCGGGGCCTCGAGGGTGCGGGCAAGAGAGGTCTCAAAATCCTGGTTCAGTCGCATCTTCTCTGGAAGCGGGGTATCGGACGCCAGGGACCGGCTTGCGTGCCGATCAATTACGTCTTGAAGCACCGGTCCGTCGTGCAGCGCAAGGGCTTGAATCAGTTTCCGGTATGCCGTGAGCACCTGATCGCGGTATCGGTCCAGGGGGCTCTTTCCCCGCAGATTATGGAGCGGATCAAAGGCCAGCATCTGACCGAAGCCGAGGTCTTTTCCCAGAGATCCCTCGATAGCCGACAGGGTCGTGCGCGCATGTTCAATGCAGGAGGCATACATCTTGATGTATCGCCGATCATGCTCATAATGTTCGTTGAAGTCCCAGTCATACACGCGTTCCGGCATTCCGCAACGGATGAAATATAGGAAGTTCAAGTCCACTGCCAGCAGGCATTCCAGATTAAAGAAACTCCGTGCATAGTTGTACAGGTCTCTGGGTTGCTCGGGCCTCATCCCTCCGGCGACGATCGGTGGCTCTCCCTGGCACCAGGTCGAGACGTGCCTCGGATCTAAGGGCTTAAGGAGTTCTGGCAGGGGGGTACTTTCATTTCCTGCCCAGGCGGACTCCCCCTGCGTGGGCAATCGATACCGATAGTCTCCGGGTCCCCGCTTCTGACACCATGCAGTAAACCACGCGCAGAAGGCCAGGGCGTCCCTGTAACGAACCCCGACGACAGGGGCAATGGTCGCTCCCTCGGGAAGGGTCCGGTCTCGCCAGTGGTCAGGGTGATACCACTGCCCTTTTTCCGCAGACTCATCGAGAAAACACTGGTATTCAATCGAGCTCAGACAGGCGGTTCCAACCGCGATCCCTTCGACCTCGGCAATGAGGTGAGAGGCCCGATACTCGAGCAGTGCCTCGCCCGCCGCCCTCAGATCTTCACTGCGGCCGTGGCGGCAGAAATCGAGCAACCGTCCGATATGCTCTAAAGAGGGAGATCCCATATCCCTCAACCCCGTAACGCGTGCGGCGATTACCCGGCGAGGAGTTCGGATGGCGCGGGCCTTCCTAACCTCGCCAGTGTTTCCAGGACGACAGGGCGGACTTCGGCCTCGAGGTCTTTGAGTGATTCGGTCAAGGGTTCGACCGCACGTGGATCGCCGATGGTCCCGAGGGCGCGGGCGGCGGCGATCCTGACCTTCCCGCTGCTCCGGTAGTCCGAAAAGGCCTGGATGAGGGGATCGACGGCCCTTTGGTCTCTCCGCTCACCGAGGATCTCGGCTATCGGGACCCGGATTTCCCAGGGATGCGAGATGAGCACCTGGACAAGCATTTCCACTGCCTCAGGGGATGTGAACCGGATCAGCGCATCCTTTGCCGTGCGGCGGACTGCTTCATCAGCGCTCCCCAGCGTCCTGATGAGCGGGGCAAGCGCATCCCGGTCTCTGGATTCGCCCAGACGAACAAAATCCTCTGGATCGCCCGTGATCCACTGCCCCCATTTCTCCTCCCCCCTGTTAGCCAATGATTTGGCCGCCGCTACACGAACAGAGGCGTTTGGGTCCCCGAGAAGACAGCGGAGGGGGAAATTCAAAGAGGGATCGTGGGTGCCCTCCAGGGCCTTCACGGCAGATAGACGATCCCCCTTCTCGCCGCAGAACAACATCGGCAGAGAGGCCCACTCGGTTTGCGAGGGCATGAGGGCGCTCATCACCTCAGCCGCTGCGTTTTTTGCCGCGGTGCTTCCGAAGATCATAATCTCGGACAGGGCCCAGGCGGCGTGCGATTCTCCAAGGATGACGAGTGTCTCGGCTACTAATTGACGGACGTAGGGGTTCGGGTCTTCAAGCAGACAGGCGAGCTGTTCGATAGCGTCCTTGTTTTGGCTGTCCCCTTTCGCGAACTCCTGCCACTGCGATTTGCCCAGCCGTGCCAGCGCTTCCACTGCCGCAATACGGACCTCGCGATCCGGATCTCTCAGGACTTTTACCAGGAAAGGGACACTCGATGCGTCCCCGATCTTTCCCAAGACCCAGGCGGCTGCCGTGCGGGCCTCGTCAGACCCATGAAACAGTATCCAGTAAAGTCTACTTGCCTCATGAAGGTCGTCGAGGGCCGCCAATGCCTCGGCTGCGTGCCTCCGAATGAGCCTGAGCCGGGACTCCAGGGCACCTACGAGGAAATCGCCCAACTCGCTGTCGCCCTCGTCAGAAGGCCCTGCGCCCTTTGCGTGCAGCATGTGCACGAGGGCGATGGAGCCTGAGATCTGGCTGGAATGTTTTCTCCTGTTTTTCAGCAACGCATCGAGTATGTGGCGTTCGTGGGGATTACGGCACGTGTGGCGGAAATCCTCGGCGCTGCCTCTGATCCATACGGATTCACCGATCCCCTCCAGGGCCAGAGACGCCGCCTTGCGGACCTCCTTGTCGTGATCCGGCAGGGTCTCGGTAAGGGGACCGACCGCCTGTCGGTTGCCGAGCCTGCCGAGCGCCTTTGCCGAGGCCTCCCGTACATCCGCATCCGAATCCTTCAGCGCCTGGGCCAGGGGCTCGATGGCGCGGGGATCACCGATCCTGCCCAGTGCCTCGGCTGCGGCCTTGCGCACCTCTTCATCTGCCTCCCTGAGGCAATTTGCGAGCCCGTCAAATGCGCCTGCATCCCCCAGGATCCCCAGGTGTCTGATTGCAAGGATCTTTTCCATCGGATCATCAATATCCAGTTTTTTCAGGAGTGTCTCCAACTGGATATCTTTCAACGCCCTTTCCATAAAAAAGCACTCCACTAAGAGATCCGCATCTGATTCCCCGGACTTGCTTCCGCCCCCCTCTCTTCCATGACCAAGGCAGCAATAAAATTATGCCCAGCATGCATGCCGCTGGTATTCAAATGTTTTTTATTAAACACCATGATCATGCCATCCTTATCCCGGCCCTGGAGCAGTTTTAACATTCTTTCAAAAAAAGCCTCCAATTCCGGGCTTAGAATTTCACCATAGACTTCCTCATAAACATGCCTCTCTCCAGTATTTGCCTTTTTTAATAGATACATAGCAAAAAGGTCGCAAAACATTTCTGCTAATAAGCCTTTGATCATAAGATTCTCACTACCTTTATCCGGTTCTCCTAAATTGTTTTCTGTTCTAAAATTTCTTATCCCATCTAGGGCTTTAAGCCAATTTTTAAATTCCACCCGGCCTTTGGGATTGTTGCAAACAAGGTCTTCAAACTCATTTTCCCATTCTGGCGGCATATGGAGTGCCAGGGGATGCAGGGCCTCGTGCAGCAAGCCGTGAACCACGAATAAGCGCATGAGTTCTTCTGCTGCTGCTGGCTGATCCTGCTGGGTTTTTTGAATAATTGCCTCCAAATCAGCTTTAACCTGCTGCCTGTAGTCCAAATCAACAATCTCCTCGAACTTGCGGTCCCATTCCTCCTGGCTGAATAATTGCCGGATTTGAGCTGGATTAAGACTCTGCAATAGATGAGCGGCATAGTCTCTTCGGATCAAGGGGTGGGAAACAATAATCCGGGGAATAAACATTTCCGTGGTTTTATAGATTTTAGGGGTTTTTTTCCTGGCTAACTGAAAAGCATGCTCAATATATTGCTGCATGAAAGCATCCTGCATATAACTGGTTGCCTTTAAAGTCGGCAGCGTGTCAGAATCAAAATGGGCCATCACTGGGCCAAGGTGCTTTTCCTGATCCGGACGTTCTGCATAATAATCCACAGTTAGAAGCTGGACATAATTTGTAAACCCGAGCTTTATGAAAACATTCAACATGCGTTCCACATCCTGTTGACTCACGATTTGCATATGCTGATCTTTGTTGCCTGTGGTTGGCGACCAGCTGGAACCAACCAAATCACCATAGGTTTCCTGCTCATCTTCCCTGGCCCTGGCTACTTTTCTTTCTCCCCTTAATTCTACGTCTGATACTCCATACTTTTCCTTGCTTGATCTTCCAATCAATATCGTCGTCATCGGCGTCGTTGCCCCTCCATGGGAAGTCGTGCACCGTCACTGTTCCGTCAATGTCAAATCCAAATCCAGATCCCACTATATCCACTAGGTGACGTATTCAGGAAAGGAAATCTCCACGGTCCTGATCATCACGGAAGATCACAGTACCATCAATACCCCACAACTCATATACATAGTGCCTCCGCAAGACCATGTACGAGAGATGTAAGGGAGTGATGATAATTTGTTGACTTCAATCATATGGCATCCTAGTATGAGTGTAAATTGTCACTTGTGTCGTCTGCCCGGCTACAATGCTGACCGTCAAGGGTTTTTGCGCATCTACAAACTCTACAATCAACGGATGAGATGCAAACCAAACTGCGGTATTACCCCCTACCGTTGCCCCTGAAGGAACGGGCTCTCCATCAGCGCTGCGCCCCATACTAATTCCGCCACTAGGCCCTGGACTAATCTCGACTTTACCACTGCCATCCGGTAGCATGGATAGGTTTAGAGTGTTAAAGTCCTTAAAGTCTAATCGGCGTCCATCCCAATGTTTCCAATATGCCGACGTATCTGTAATGGGGAACGGGTTGTATAGGACAACATAGTCACCAGGCGGAACGGAAGCAAAGGCAAATGCATTCTGGTCATCACTCTTGCTGCTTAACCTCTTATTTACGATGCATTGATTCGCTGATGTTTTCTGCTGACAAAGAACAACCAGTGCACCTGCCAAGGGTGGTCGTCTTTTGGTTTCATGGAGAAGCGGGGCCTCCACCAATTTGCCTGACAAATGTCCTGGCATATCCGGGGGCCTAGGTGATTGTGTAGGGCCAGACATTTGACCTGAACCGCAAGACGTTAAGATTAGGCTAACTACACTGAATACAATCGATAATATCGTTGCTTCACGCATTTGAAACCTCCTTTCGGCACCGGGGTAGGCATCGTTTTCACGGGTCCCTGTGCCTTTTCCCTCTCTAACCAACGCCGCGGTAAATTTAGTTGTACTATACTGCTTCGCTGCAAATGTTGAGGATTAAAAACCATAGTCACACCATCTTTGTCGCGTTTTTGAAGTAGTGCCAAGTCTTTTCTAAAAAAGCTTCAAGTTTTTGAATCTAGGACTCATCTACTAATATTGTCAAATGTGAAGGCCACTCAGGATCTGTATGCTCATATTTTTGCTGTTCGGAGTGCTGAAATCAGTTGTTACACTATAATAGCATTTTCAACCCGTTCGGTCGAGCTTGTTGAGGGTTAGGTTCACCGTAGCCAATAATATTATCCCACAATGCTTGCTTACTTCAGATAGTTACTACGCAGAGCATATAATAGTTTACATCCCCCCTTTAGATAAGGGGGGGTACAGGGGGATTTGGAGACTGAAGAAATCCCCCTCAATCCCCCTTTACAAAGGGGGATTTTACAGCAGTCTAAAATACGGGCTGCGAGAAGATCATAAAAAGATGCAAACTATTTTATGCCTTCTTTAGTAATTCACGGGCAGTGGGACCGTCAATAAATTCTTTCACATAATACTTTTTTCCCTGATAAACAAAGCGGGTGCCGGGTTTATGTGGGCCCCCGAACAATTCCTTCATATCTTGTAATTCCTCCTGGGTAATGTCCTGCGCAGACTTTTCCGTTTTCGTTACAATGGCAATGGCTACGGCATCGTTTTGCTTGCCCCTGGCTTTGCTTTTCCGCTTAAGCTCAAAATTGACCCGAAAAACCCCTGTATGGGTTCCGTGTTTATGATATCCGATTTCTACTCTGCCGGTAAAATCCTCAGGCTTTAGTTTTCTCCCTGTCGTCCGGTTGATTAAACCCACTATTTGACGGTCACGTCTGGTTAATATCGTCCTCGAAAATGCCTCGGCCGCCTTCATCAACTGCTCATACATGTTCCAATCATCCACCACCGGAACTATTGTTTTTTGGAGCTCGACTTCCTGGAATAGTTTTAGAAACAGAAAATTCTTTTTTTGTTTTATTTCCTTCATTTAAATCTGCCCAGCAGCGAGGAAAAACCCCTCTTTTCCAGATTGACATCACAATAGGCAAAATTATTCCAGAATTCGGCAAAAGGACAGAGTTCAGCCCCCGCCGAACTTATCAGCAGCAGACCGGCTGCAATACTCAGTCACCACCTAACCATCATTCATTCGCCCATGTTTAGCATAACGTTGTCAACGTTATAATTGACTCTGCCTTTGTCAGAACTGGCAATGCAAATAAATTGAAACTGGAGCAGCCCGCCCGATCCTCCAACCTGCTGTGGATTCCAGATGTCATCTCCAATCATCGGATTATCATCCACAAAGTCCGCCAGAGGAATAGAAACCCGCTTCCAGCCATTCCAGTCCACCCGGATTTCATAGATTAGCTTGTCATCATAAATGGGAGCATAGTTCTTCGCCGGGTCCTGCTCCACCTGCCAGTTTCGGTTATCATCGTCAAAAAGCTCGATCTTTAAAGTTCCTGAACCCGGACCGTTGCCAAAGATATCAACGGAAAAATTGGTATACCTGGCGAGATCCTGATTTTCCTTGGCAAGATAAGTTCCGCAGCCGCCGGCATACCCGTTTTTGGCCATGCCGGAGAGAAGAAGTGAATAATTGCCTACTGCGGATGCAATCCTTTCATCCCCGCCCTTCAAATCCCGGTTCGAAGAAGCTTCTGCCTTTTCGATATCAAATGTCCACCACTCGCGAGGAGACTTTATGCTTCTCGATTCGAAATCGTCAACCAGAAAGAGCTTCTCCGCTGGCCCTTTCGCCTCCGCTCTCCTGGGCGCCGATCCTCCCAGGGTCACTGCGTGGAATGACAAATGACAAACAACAAATGACAAAACTAATACAGAACCACCGAACCACCTAATCACCTTTTTATTACTCATTTCTTTCCTCTTTTAATTTAAACTCTAGAATCCCCCAAACACCAAGCACAACAAGGGAACGTTGTTCAGAATTATCAATTTATCCATCGGCTTCTATCCTTCGTATCGCCATCGCTGATGTGCCTACAGCAAAATGTTTTGCTATCTCCACCATCGGAATCATAAAGTGAAGAATTTGATGTCCCCCTCGTCCCCCTTTCACAACTTGCCCTTCAATGTTCTCCTACCTAACAGTTGAAATCGGCTATCGCCCTGTAATAATCAGTCGGTCAAAATCAACCGTCTCTTTGCCTTCAATAGTTCCCCCAACCTGCCACTCTTTTGTTTGCATGACATTTTTGATGGTTCCGATCAGTTGACCATTGACGTAGTAGGAAAAAGTATTCCCCCTTACTTCTATCCTTTGTACATTCGATACATTCCCGTCCCCTTTTTGAATGGCGGGATCGCTCTTCCATGGCATAGGTTCCGGCTGTGTGTATTTCTTGTCAATCACTAACCCGATCGCAGCATATCCGTTGGCTGCAATGTGAAAACGATAGGAATTGTCCCAGCTACTTCCAAATGCTAAACCATACGCTTGATTAGTATCACCCGATCTCCATATAGTCTCAAGTTCAATATCGAAATTGTCAGGCAACGCCTTCGTCGGCTTTGCCACTATCGTATAAGAACCATCATGCTTGTTTTTAATGGTATAGGTAAGCCTACCCGTTTTATCTTTAGAATAATATGTGTCCTGATTTTGCCCTTTTTCTGGCGGCCATCGCTTGCTTGAGCATGGGGAGTTACGATTCAGTGGAAGACCGGTTGTATATGTATTGCTAAAGTCTTCATAAAAAAGATACGGATTGGCCAACTCTATGTTGTTCTGAAACCGTTCGTAAAGGCCCGCATACTTCTGATGAAATTTTTCTAAGGTATCTTTAAAATCATCACTGTCCTGAGACAAATTGTAGTTGTAACGATAATAAACCTTGCCGTTTTCGATAACTTCCTCCGTGATTTCAACATCGATAACTCCCAGGTAATTAATAACCCCGGGGCCCACCTTCCATGATACAGCATCAACATCTAGACCAAGCCATTCTTCATAAGTACCTATTTTTGTCGATAACCGAATATGGTATAAAGTTAAATTTGTTGGCAGAGCTTGAGCCATGAATATCTGATCGAAACGCACTCCTTCATCCTTCTTCTCAATCAATTCAAAGATCTTAGCTTCGATTTCATCACGCGAAATGTGGTCATCATGCCGCAAACGTGAAGTAGCATGCCTCGGCGCGCTGGATGTTTTATCAAAAACCCTAACCCGCCACAGAACCACGGATTGATAACTCAGTTGACCCCACAATGGCAACTCAGCAATACCTGGTTTCTGAAGTGCACATCCCGAAAGAAAGACACCCAGCATAAAAACCGAAATAACTAAGAGATGTCCTCTCCTCTGCAAAAAGGTATGCATACGATAATCCTCCTCTTCTACATGTAAAAATGGACTTGACCTTGTTCCCCCTGCCTATAAAGGGGGGTATTTGGCTGACTTTTTATATCCATTAAGCGTTTCTAAATTGGATCAAGGTCAGACATAGACGTGATCCCCTCTTCCCTCTTATATCAATAATGCTATCTTCCATCTTCTCTGCCTAGCCTTACCACCTGTGCCTTGCCCTCTCCGTTGGTGAAGTAGTCCATGATCTCGAGGGCTTCCTGTTTCTTGGCGGCTTCCCACTTCGCCCGTTCTTCCTCCTCGGCGGCGATAAAACTCAGGCTCTTCTCATACTCCTTCACCTTGTCCCACAGATCCGAGCCTCTCGTCACCGGCGTAAAGAGCATACGTGACTTCATCGCACCCACCCTCATATTCGTAACGACGTAGTAGGACTTCCCTGCCTCCATATCGGCCTCAAGGGCGACCTTGTTTTCGGCAAGGCCGAGAAAGAGGTGTGTTCCCGGCTCGCACTCATAGGCAAAGTAGGATCGTGCCTGAGTCTGACCGATGAAATGATCGCCATCCCATATCTGATAACTGATGAGAAAGGCCATACTCGATGGCCGCATAAAGTAGACCAGGGCCTTGTCCGGCGACGGTCCCTCCATCGGCGTGGCCTTTACCATGTATTTGCCCGACCCGGCACAGCCCATAACCAATACGAGACCAGCCAAAATGACAGTTATGATTGCAATCCTCGGATACCCTTTCATAGCAACCTCCTTTCCCTTTTCAATATTCTTACGTACCCTCTTCCCCCTTCGCTCTTTGCTTAAATGATCCCCTCTCTCCGGGCAATAACAACCGCTCCTGTGCGATTATCTACACCCATCTTAGAAAGGATATTGCTCACATGGTTGGCGACCGTATTCTCACTGATCTCCAGGGCACGCGCAATGTGTTTGTTGTCCTTTCCCTCCCCCATCAACTGAAATACCTCAAGTTCACGTCTTGTCAGGCCATGATTGCCGTGTTTTTTGTAATTCCTCAGGATCTTCAGCACCTTTGCAGCGGTAGCCGGTTTCATAAAACTACCCTCATGATAAACCGATCGGATAGCCCGAATAATGGTATCAGGATCGTTCATCTCCTTCTTCAAGAGATACCCCACTGCCCCTGCTTTAACGGCTGCATGCAGGTTTGCTTCATCGGGTAGGTGTGTGCATATAATGACCTTTGTTTGAGGCAACTTCTCCGTTATTTCCGCAGTCGCCTCTAAACCACAATCCCCACCCTTCAGCCGGATGTCCATTAAAACGACATCGGGTTTCAGGCTGAGCACCTTCTCAAGACCTGCATCGGCAGCCTCTGCCTCACCTATCACCTCTATATCGTCTGTTTTACCGATCACAGAGGCGATGGCCTCCCTGCACATCCATTCATCTTCGAAGATGAAAATCTTTATTGATTCCATATCTTCACGCACCCATCCTTAACGTTTGGGAATGACCCCTTTTCATCATAACCGCTCGGCCGAGCTTGCTGTGTGACCTCTCCCCCCAAGAGACAGGAAAATAAGAAAAACCCTGTAGCAAGTTATAGGTGATAATTAAATTCGATACATAATGTACATATATAATTGCTTGCTCTCTCCTGTACCATAACATCAATGACATGCCCTGTCATGATCAAAATATCATGCCTTCTCTAGTAATTTTTCCCTAGATTTTACGAGGGGAAAGGTAAGGACCACCTTACAACCCCTTGCGGGTGCGGTCTCTACCGAAAGATGACCATGGAGGTCAAGTGCCCTCTGTTCGAGGCTCTTCAGGCCGGCGGTTTGAGAGCCCTTTTTCTCTGAATACTCGAATCCTCTCCCAGTATCGGCAATAACAATGGTAACAACATTATCAGAACATCCGACCTCAATGGCACCGCTTGTCTTGCCCGAGTGTCTCCAGGCATTCATCAGGGCCTCGCTGAGAAACCTCGAAAGCGTCTGCTTCATGGCTATGGGGGCATAAATCTCTGCCGGATCGTATGAACGATGCCAGGTAAAACCCGTCATATCTTCGATGATCTTGATCTCCTCTTCTACCAGGGCATTAATCCTGAACTCTGACGTTTCCATCTGATCTTCTGATCCCAATGCATTGACCAGGCGATTCAACTCATTTTGAACGTAATTCAACCAAACCCAGATCTTTTGGATTTCAGTCTCGATACCCTTGTCCAATGATCTCGCCCGCTTAATCAGGGGCCTTACCAAGAGGAGTATCGCTAGAATCTTTGATTTTAAACTATCGTGAAGATTAAGGGCTAAACGCATTTGTTCCTCAACGACAGCACGTTTATGCGTCTCTTCGATCTTCTCCTTGGACACTGTCTGTAGCCTTCCAATGAGGATACTGACATACCCCAAGATAAGACCGGCTGAGATATAGAAGAGCGCAGCACCGAGTCGCATGTCCCAACCGGAGACATCAAAGACATCCAACGTGGGATTCCCGCCGGTAGGATCTTTCATGACGGCGACAAGGGCGAGGATACATGATGAAAAAAATGCCCCTCGCGTTCTGAAAAAAATGGTAAAGAGTATAATGGTTGTCAGGGTATATTCAAAATATGAGCTCCTCCACCCTCCGCCGATGAGCACTATGCCTCCGGCGATAGTGAGATCTAACAGGAGCACAGAGGCATATTTTTGTAGAAAGACCGATATCTTTTTATGAAAGATTAAAAAGAGGAGGTTATAAAACAGTAAGGGGTAAGCTACGGCTCGAAACCAATTGGCCATCCATAGGGGGATTGTATCCCTGGCCGGAAGCGCAATAAGCACTATCACTACTGAAAAGACCCGAAGGAATAACGTGGCGCGAAGGGCACCGACGACTTCAATCTTTTCAAATATGTTACGTTTTCCCATAATGAATGTATGGCTGAGAGAACAAAAGGGAGAGGCCTTGACCTTGACAATTCAATATATCAGCTTAGAAGGGGGCTACTATTGCGATTTGAGCAAAAGTCGAAACTGAAGAAAAAGTCAGAAAAAAATGCGCAATCAATTGCTGCAAAGTCAAGGGTACTCTTCGCCTCCCATCCCCTCACATGCTCCGGCTCTGAAAACAAAACCGGGCTCCCGATCTCATCCGGCAACCCGATTATTTCGATCTCGAAGGCATGATCCCCCGCTTACCCCCCCTGCTCTGATGTATGACGAACCCCTCATAACAGGCAGATGAGAGTGTGTCAAGATGTTTTTTAGCAAAGCCTTCCCCCTCCCAGCTTTCGTCGATGTAGGAGGTCTTTACAATCCCTCGCAAAAGCCCTATACTAGCTCACAATTTGTGAATACTTTCCCTATATGTGTCAAAGTGCATAGAGGAGATAAAAAAGTGAGGGCCCAATGCAATCCTATCGTAAGGAGGTACCATTATGAAGAGACACTGTTCATTCATCATCCTCTCCGTCGCGGTATTGTCCCTCGCATTACCGGGCATACTCTCTGCTGAACGGCACATGCTCTTCGAGGACCTGGTCACATTGAACGCCTCTGAGACCAGCTTCGTAAAGGACGTTCAGGATTATACGAACTCCGGGTTGGACTTTACCATACGGGGAATGGTCGCGTCGCGTGATCCGGAGGGCTCCTTTAAGGGCTTCCGTATTGATTTCAATACAGATACTACCCGATACGTCACCTATCAGGATGTCCAAGAGAGAGGACTATTCACCCTAGGCAGCAAAGGTCTGAAGTGTAAGATAAAGATCGTAGATTACGCAGCATATATGAAAGCAGGCGATCCCCTCTTTGGACCAGATCACCAGTTCACCTCGGTAACGCTCAAGATAGCAGTCTGGACAACGGAGTAACCTCCCTTCATTACGGTACCTCCTCGTTCGTGCAGATCAGCGAGAGGCTTCTCCCTCGCAAGAGGTCCTTGAGGATCGCCTCAGCCCCTTCCTGCAGATCCCTGAACCCCTCTGAGAAGAAGAGGTGGCTGAGGCACCGGCAGTCACTGGAGCCGAACCCAGGGACAGGGCGGAAGATCTCCCCCAACCTCTGGGCAAGTTGGCATTCTATCCTTTTGGCCGTCGGGACGTAGATCACACCCGTTACCCTCCCCTCCCCTACGAGATAATCAATGTGCCAGCGCACCCGTTTCTTCCTACCAAGGTGGCGTTTCAACCGGCCCTGTAATCCCCCCATGGCAGAGCCGACGTAGGCATAAAAACCTCGGTGAAAGTTCAGTGTCCCCAGAGCACCGACCCGTATGCACTGCTCCTGAGGCATCTCAACGAGGAGGATATAGCTTCCTTGCTTCCGCCTGTCGAGGGCGGTCTTCATCTCAAGGGCCCAATCAGGGGGGGACTGAGGGAACAGGAAGGGGGATACCCCGTAATCGTTTAATCACCTTCATCTGCGCCTTTCGCAGGACGAAATTGCTCATCAAAAAGTACCCCAGATGATGTCTCGGCCCGAGCAGGAGCCGCTTGAGTATGGAACGCGGGGCACAGCTATACTTCTGCGCCCAGAGGTACCCCTCTTGAAGTTGGTCAGGGGTCATCGTCCGGGGCACAAATACCACCCGGCTCATGTCGTAGTGAGACCAATCCCTGTCAAAGATCTTCCCCTCCTGATCGAGCCGTTCCCAGAGGGGGGTCCCGGGATAGGGGGTCAGCACAGAGAAGTTCGGCAGCTCAATCATGTTCCGGTGGATGAATTCCACCGTGCGCTCGAACACACCCAGGTCATCGTGGTCAAAGCCGAAGATAAACGACCCTTGGATCCCGATGCCGTGATCGTGGATCCGCTTAATGAGATCCTGCAGGTCCTCCACCCCCTGGAATTTTCTCTTGGGTCCCTGGAGGTTCTCTTTATCCAAGGACTCAAATCCGATGAACAGGGAGATGCACCCGCTCTCCCGCGCCAACTTCAAGAGCGCATCATCCTTGGCTATATCGATGGTGGCAAACCCCATCCACCGCACGTTGAACCCCTTGAGGAGCTCAAAGAGACCAACGGCATGGGTCCGTTGGGCGATGACGTTATCATCCACGATGAAGACGTACTCATGCTTACGTTCCACCACGGCCCGCAGCTCTCGTTCGATATCCGACAGGGGTCTGGTGCGGTAGCGGCGGCCGGCGATCACCGGCACAGCGCAGAACTCACACCGGTTGGGGCAGCCCCTGGTGGTCTCGATGACCTTGAAGAACGGGCTGTATCCCCGGCCCAGAAGACCTCGCCTGGGCAGGGGGAGGTCCTGGAGGGTATGGAGCCGCTCCGCCCGGTAGAAGGGTTTGAGGACACCTCCCTCCAGATCGGCGATCAGCTCGGGCATGACGAGCTCCGCCTCCCCTAAAACGACTGCATCGGCGTGGTGCTTGGCCTCTTCGGGCATAAAGGTGGCGTGCACCCCTCCCACGAGCACCGTTACGCCCCGCTCACGGAACCGGTCTGCCACCTCGTAGGCCCGTGGGGCCAGGGCGGTAAGGATGGTGATCCCCACGAGGTCCACCTCCTCGCCAAAATCAATCTCCTCCAGAAACTCATTGACGATCTTCACCTCATACTGAGGGGGAAAGAATGTGGCCAGCAGGGTAAGCCCCACCATGGGGAAGGGATAGGGGGTATCGGAGGACATGTAGACGTCTCGCTGGCGGGGATAGATCAGGAGGACCCGTTTCATCCTTCACCTTACGAAAGAGAGATCGAACTCCTCAAGGGGACGGTACCCCGGCTGACGCCATGGACGACGGGTGGCGTTCTCCCAGACGTAACGCATGATGAGCCGGTAGGCCATCCGCTTGAAGGGATTCCGGTTAAAGAGGCCCCCCAGCAGGATCCGCGGCTGGGTGTAGTATCTGCGCAGGTACCGCTGCTGCAGCCTCCATACCTCCTCCCTGCTCAAGTTCCGAGTGGGCATAATGGGGTGCATGAAGTCATAGTTGCCGTAATCCCGCTCCTCGATGAGGTCCTTCTGCTCCATCTCTTGGTAGTAGCGAGTCCCGGGCAGGGGGGTGGTGATGGTGAGCACCAGGAAATCCCCCTGACGCTTGACGAAGCCGAATATCTCCTCCAGGGTCTCCTCTGAATCATGCCAATCGCCGAACATCACGTTGGTCATCACCATGATGCCATGGCGCTTCAAAATGTCGATGGCCGCCTGGGTCAGCTCCCTGTCCTGCCTCTTCTGGTAGTGATCGAGGACCTCGGGGTTGATGCTCTCTACCCCCAACATCACCTCATAGAGGCCGAGTCGCCTGAACTCCGGCATGAGGTCGGCATCCCTGACGATATCCCTTACCCGCGACTGAAACCAGAAGTCCACCTTCATCCCCGAACGCCCTAGCTCCTCGAGAAACTCCTCCACCCGCGCCCTGCTCCAATTGAAGCTGTTTTCGTTGAAGACGAAGAGGGATTTGCCGTAGCGTCGGTTGAGATACTTCATCTCCTCTACCACCATGGCACCGCTCCTGCCCCGCCACCTTCCTCCCCAGAACCTCGATTCAGAACAGTAGGCACAGTGATCTCCGCACCCCCTGCTGGTGGAAATACCAAAGGCCCGTCTTCCCATGCCGTGCCAGTAATAGGCGTCGGCCTCCATATCGAGGAGGTGGTATGTCGGCATGGGGAGGGAGTCGAGGTCTTGGATCACATCCCGTGATTCAGTAAAGGTGATCTGCCCATTTCGGCGGTATGCCAGGCCGGGGATATCTTCAACGACGTGCACGCCGTCGCACACACGGGAGGCAAATTCAAAAAAGGTGATCTCACCCTCTCCCATGACGATATAGTCCAACTCCTCTACTGCGTCCAGAATCTCTTCGGCCACCAGGCTGAAGTGCCCGCCACCGGCCACGACGATGGACCGGGGAGAGAATCTCTTGGCGAGCCGGATGGTCTGCAGGGCCTCAGGCGACAGACAGGTGGCCGAACAGGTCACCCCGATGATATCCGGCTGTACATCGGATATCCTCTGCGTCAGCTCACCCCACGGATTTGCAAAGGCGGTGCAGTCGAGGATCTCCACGGAGAAATCACCCTTGTGTTCCAAGTACGCCGCAAGACTCAACAGTCCGAACGAGGGGGTCCACATCCTGAGACCGGGAAAGAGTTTGTGGGGTGGATCTACGAGAACGATGCGCATCGTCACACCCCCAGATACCCCATCATCTCTTCGAGCCTCTTTTTCACCTCGGTAGGGATCTGGTAGAGCATGACCCCCCGCAGGTCGGTGAGGACATGGGTGGTGCTCCCCTCGGCCAGGACCTCTCCATCCCGTATCACAGTGTAGCAGAATCTCAGCTTGGCCGTCTCACACCGCTGCATGGTGGTCCGGATGAGGACCTCATCGCCAAACGTGGCCGGGCGCTTGAAGGTGCAGGAGAGATCGACGACCGGGGCCATCACGCTGAGCCCCCGCAGCTGCTCCGGATCCAGCCCGAAGCGGGACGCAAGCCCATTTCTGCCCACCTCAAACCAGGATATATAGTGACCGTGCCACACCACCTGGTAGGGGTCCACCTCGCAGAAACGCACATTCACCGTGGTCTCATGAACCATCGCTGTACCCATACGATACCGCCTCTACATCCTTGTCGATCCAACGGATCAGTTTGGTGAGGGTATCGCCCCCCCCCACCTCCACGAAACGCGTCACGCCTTGGGCGAGGAGGGCTCGCACGCATCCTTCCCAATCCACTGGTCTGCACAGCTCCTCTGCCAAGAACTCCCTGATCTCACCAGGGTCGCTCAGGGGCCTCCCCCCCCAGTGGCTCACCAGGGGTGCCTGGGGCGTTTTGATAGTGAACCCTTTGAGGAAGTGCTGTACCCTCTCTTTGATCGGCTCTACCAAGGGTGAATGGAGGGGGGTATGAAAGGTAAGGCGCTGGGCGGAGATGGCCCCTCGCTCTAAGGCCATCTCCATCCCCCGATCCACCGAGGCTGCCTTTCCTGATATGACGAAGTGCCGAGACCCATTCAGGTTTGCCACGTAGAGGCCGTCAGCGACCTCGGCGCAAATCC
>CAYQOD010000010.1:0-18235 GCA_964419065.1 uncultured Thermodesulfobacteriota bacterium
TAATAACTCTTACATTATCACCGACAGCAAAAGGTACAAGCTGAACCCTCCCGTCATGCCCGATGGGTGCCGCCCCAAAGTAGAGGTCCTTTTTCTGGACCAGGATTTTCAACTGATCAGCCGGGTCGAAGTGGATCTCCACGTACCCCTCCTTGGGTTCAGGGAGACCCGCATAGGTGAGCCTCCAGTGGATATCGGCCATGATCACCTTTTCTATCTCAAAGACCTGGTTCACGGTAAAGCGCAGGGCGATGTTGTTAAGAGACTTGAAGTCGTTTTCGATGGTCCTGCGCATCTGTTGCCAACCACGCGGGTAGTTCTGATACCCTCGCGAGATAAAACCCATATATCGGTCCCGGTCCTTAGCCATATAGGCCCTGGCTAATTCATCGACCTGCTGTTGGATCAACTCCGATAGGGTGATGGGGAGGTAGGTGAGCCGTGTTATCCCGAACTCCCTGTGATCGGAGACGATAGCGTCGGCATTGGTGACCCGGAAGGTTAGATGATAGGTATAGTTCGGGGCGGGGACAAACCGGTACTGCCAGTTTTCTCTTCCGGTGACATCGTTCCATGTTTGACCGCCGTTGAGAGAAATCTCTACTTTTTCGACTCGATATCCACCTCCGTCGGCTGTCCCCAGGATGAGGGCTTCGCGGTTTCTGATAAGGTCGTTCTTTATAATCGTCACCTCAGTCGTCCCTTTAAGTTCCTTCTTCCCGATCATGGCCGAGGTGATGTTCGGCCCATCAGGGGCAGCCCCCCAGGCTGCTGTCACCAACGCAATGAGGGCGATGGCGCTGATACACCAACGGTAGAGTCTTTTCTTCACACCCATTGTCCTCTCCTGTTTATCGTTTGCGTCACTTCTATCAATAAGTTCCCCTTACCCCACTGAAGGTTCATTAAAACTTCACATTCAACCCTAAATAGTAGACGGCCTCGGTATAAGCCTCCCCAGAGACATCCTCATCGTAGTCCGTATAACTCGATGTGAGGGTCAGGTCGGCGCTCAGGAAATCTCTCTCAATCAACACCTGTCCGAAGGTGGCGCTGTAGGTGCGTCGGATGTTATCCGATACCCCTAAAGTGGGGTCATTGTCGTAGTATTCGATGCCCACACCGAGGTTCAGGTTTGATCTGGTCCTCTCATAGTTGAGGGCGAGCCCCCCATCGCCACGGTAGATCCGATCTACCCAGTCCGAGAAGATGTATTCCCGATACTCATAGGCCCAGCCAAAGGTCCACGCCCAGTCGAGGGCCAACCAGGGATAATTGATGCCGAGCAATGCGGTGGGGGCATGGCCGAAGTACTCGCTGGTCTCATCGACCCGGTCCCAATTTCTGCTATAGGCGTAGCCGACGGAGTAGTTCCAGTGAGTGAAGCTTTGTGAGAGGGCGCCGTAGGCCCGGAGGTCATCGGCGTCGGTGGTGCGTGGGTGATCCCTCGTGTAGTATCGGGTGTGATCGACCTGGAGATCGACGGCGAGGCTATTCCATATGTCCTCCCTCGCATAGAAGGGATGAATGGTGGAGCTGAAAGAGGTCATGTGGGTGTGGGTGCGGTGCTCTGCCAGCGAGTGTTTGTTTACCTTATCGAAGGAATATTCATGAAAGAGCGTGGTGCTCACCATCTCCCAGGGGGCATAGTCTACCTCACCCTTTACCCGCTGGACATCCGCCGAGGCGTAACCCAGGACCGAATTGAACCAGGGCTCGACCCGCTCGAACTCGGCCCGTATCGTTAGGTTGTTGAGCGGACTGATATCCCCCCTCACCAAGAAGGCGTTGTCGTATTGATCTCGGAGGGTCTTGTCCCGCTCGTCGTCGTTGTAAATGCTGCGGGCGTACTCTGCATCGAAATGGAGCCTGTCTCCCCAGAGGCTCAGGTGGAGGTCACCTCCAAACACCTGGTTGAACTGGTCCCCAACGGCGGAATCAGTCTTCAGGGAATCCCGTGCCACGTCGGTATGAACGAAGGTCCCTCCGACGGTGAGGTACTCTTTGTAATAGAATTCTATCCTTCCTCCGGCGGAATTTCTGATATAGTGGTCCAGATCCTCATCTCGATTTCTTCCATAGAGTGCCGATACCTTAAACCAATCGTTATACTTATAAAAACCCTTCCCCCCCAGCAAGTAGGTGCTCAGGGTGTACGGGGTATAGCTTTCGGCGTAGTCACCACCCCAGAGTTCGTAGAATTCATCGTAGAGGCGAACGTATCCCTCCACGAACATCGTATCTCGGTTATCGATCTGGTGCATTGCGTCGTTGCTGCTCCTGATGTGGGCGTAGCCCTGGAACTTGGCCTTTTCAGCAAATTCCTGGTTGAGATCCAGGATCAGGTTCTCCACGTAGAACCAACCGTCCTCCAGGTACGACCTCTCTTCGTTCCCTCTGACATCCTGATAGTAGACCTCTGAAGAGAGATAGACATCGAGCCCTCCCTTATTCCAATCAATCGCTGTGGCTGCGCTGGGAACGAAGAGGAGGAGCACCACGATCCATCCAAAGAGAGATTTCATGAGGATATCCCCCCTTTCTGTCTCACTACATCTCTGGGCAAAAACCAAAGACGATTCATAAAATCAAAAAGGGTTTCATCTATTATAATCGAAAAGCATATACAGTGGTCAATCTTTTTTTTGAAGGGGTGCAAAAAGACTGACGGGCTTTGTTCCCATAGCCACGGGAGGAGCTTGATTTCCTTTAAGGTGGAACTACCATGATTCCTACGGGGCAAAGACAACATTGACATAGTCAACCTCCTATGTTAACTAATCTTTTAACTTGACTATTCCCTGTAGCTCGCTGCAGGGTTTCCACTCATTCCCTCTCCCTTGGGGGAGAGGGTTAAGGTGAGGGGGGACTAAAAGATATCCATTTGATACCCTGCAGCTTGCTGCAGGGAGATTCATTGTAAATGACCTCGGTACGGGAGCAATACAGGGATGTTCAGGGGATCGTGATTAAGGGGCCCAATTGGGTAGGGGACACCATTATATCCTTTCCCGCAGTCCATTCCCTGTACACCCTCTTTCCACAGGCACGTATATATGTTTTGACCAAATCCCACCTTGCCGAGCTCTGGGAGGCTAATCCCGACATCGATGAGGTTATCCCCTATGAGATGCCTGGAGGCATCAGCAGGATCTTCGGCGAGCTGAAGATTGCTCGACTCCTCAAGGACCGGGGGCTTGATCTTGCCCTCATCCTCCCTCGCTCTTTTAGCTCGGCCTGGATGGCCTTTCTGGGGGGAATTTCCTACCGCATCGGCTATGGTGGTGAGGCCCGGGATTGGCTGCTGACCGAACGAGTGAAAGGAGATCCTCAGCTGTTACGACAGCACCGCATGTACTACTACCTGCATTTACTGGAGAAGGTGGGAGATTGTGCGCCGCCTCCCCTTCCACAACTCTCCCTCAACGGATCGTTACAGGGTTGGGCAGGGAAATTTCTCGCTCAAAGGGGCCTGAAGGACAGACTGCTCATCGGGTTCAATCCAGGGGCCACCTATGGGGAGGCTAAGTGCTGGCCGCCCGAGCGGTTCGTGGCATTGGGGAGGAGAATGATAGCAGCATATGGGGTCTCCGTTATCATCTTTAGCTCCCCCGACCCCAGGGAGATGGAGTTGAACGCCGCCATTGCACAGGGGATTGGGGACGGATGTATCAATCTGTCCGGTGAGACCTCTCTGTTGCAGTTGGCCTCGGTGCTGCGACACTGTCGCCTCCTGGTAACCAACGATACGGGGACCATGCACGTAGCGGCGGCGGTGGGAACACCGGTGGTGGCCATATTCGGCCCCACCGATCCCCGAACGACCTCGCCCTTGGGCGAGGGACACGTGATTGTACGCCGAGAGGTCCCGTGCAGCCCGTGTCTCAAGCGGATGTGCCCTGAAGATCACCATCAGTGCATGCGGCAGATAACCGTGGAAGACGTGTTCAAAGAGGTCGATAGGATTGTGCAGGGGTGAAGTAAGACGACGATGAACAAGCAGAAGGTATCCGTCTACGTCCTGACGTTCAACAACGAGCGGACCATTGAACGATGCTTGAACAGCGTGGGGTGGGCTGACGAATTGGTGGCCGTTGATTCCTATAGTAGCGATAAGACACTTGAAATTTGTCGCCGGTACACTGATAAGGTCTATCAACGGCAGTGGACAAGCCACCAAGAGCAGTATCAACACGGCGCCGATCTGACGACCAACCGCTGGGTGATGTTCGTGGACGCCGATGAGGAGATTACCCCCGAGCTTGCGCAGGAAATAAAAGAAGAGCTTAGGTCCAATAATGGACAGTGGGATGGCTATATCGTCCACCGCCGCACCTATTACCTGGGGCGTTGGATTCGGTATGGGGGGTGGTACCCTGATTATGAGATCAGGGTATACGACCGAGAAAAGGGGAGATGGGCAGGGGGGTTGCACGCCAAGGTGAAGGTGGATGGAAGGGTGAAGACCCTGCGAAACCGCTATCTTCACTACACCTATCGTGACATCTCCGATCAGGTCCAGACTATCGATCGGTACTCTCAGATCGCCGCGGAAGACATGCTCCGAGAGGGAAGGAGGTTCAGCTTGGTTAATATGGTGTTACACCCCCCTTTTCGTTTCCTCAAGGAGTATATATTTAAGAGGGGTTTTTTGGATGGAGTGCCCGGATTGATCATCGCGGTCTCAACGTTCTATTATACGTTTATCAAACATGCAAAATTGTGGGAACATCGCCTTGTTTCCCAGAAAAAACAATAGAGATAAGGAGATGAGAAAGGCATTGGATTCTAGTGATAAACGGGAAGTCGTCCTCTTTTACCCGAGGGTCCAACCCCAAAAGCACCATCATGAATTGCCACTGTCTATCCTGGCTCTCGTCCCTGCATTGAGGAAGAGGGGATATTCTGTCATATTGATCGATGAAAGGATCGATCGGCATGCCTTATCGAAGTTAGAGCGATCTCTCGACAAGGCGATTTGCGTGGGGATATCCTCTATGACAGGGTATCAAATTCAAGGCGGGATTACCGCAGCAAAGCTGGTCCGTGAGGTAAGCGATGTCCCTATTGTTTGGGGCGGTTGGCATGTCTCTCTGCTTCCGGAAGAATCAGTGAAAAACCCCTATGTGGATATTGTAGTGCGCGGGCAGGGAGAGGTTACCTTTGCGGAGCTGGTTCAGGCGATCGAAGAAAAGAGAGATTTAAGGGGGATCCCAGGGATTACCTTTAAAGAGGATGGAAGGGTGGTAAACAACGAAGATCGCCCCATAATTTCCTTGGATGGTCTCGATCCTATGCCTTATGACCTGATCAGTATAAACAAATATCATCCCCACTTTTCATATCTGAGCAGTATTGGCTGTCCCATGTCGTGTGGTTTTTGCGCTGACGCAGTCGTCTATAAAGGGCGATGGAGAGCGATGAACCCCTATCGCCTCTCAGATGAGATCTCTGCCCTTTCGAAGAGGTTGAGTTGGAGGATACGGTCTATCTATTTCATCGATAATAATTTTTTTGTTAACCCCGAGAGGGTGATAACATTCTGTCAGGAGATTCTCAAAAGAAAGACATCTATTGTTTGGGAGGCCCTTGGTCATCCCAAACAATTGGCCCACTTTGATGATGAATTTTATGACTTAATTCGAAGGGCAGGATGTTACAGGATCCTAACAGGGACAGAGAGCGGATCTCAAAAGGTTTTAGATTATATCAAAAAGAAGTCAACAGCCGAAGATAGCCTCATCTTTGCTGAGAAATGCAAACGGAGTCAGATCATTCCTGTCCTCTCCCTGATGTGTGGATTTCCTGGGAGTCCCCTGGAAGACCTCAAAGAGACGGTTCTGTTCGTTAATAAAGTGAAGCGGGTGAATAGCAATGTGAAGACCAAATTGTTCTTTTTTACCCCGTATCCAGGCTCTCGGCTTTACCAAGAGGCGATAAACAATGGTTTTCAACCCCCGAAGGACCTTGAAGATTGGTCTCACTATACGTTAAATGTTAGCAATATGCCTTACATCACGCCTGAATATGAAAAGTTATCTTTTTGGATCATTGAACGGTACTTTCGAAAGATTACCGGTAAGAAGAAGATATCGTGGGAAGAAGTGATGCGGGAGTTTGAAAAGGGCACACGCCCGACCTTCTTTAAACGCCCCTGGCAAAGAAGCGCAACATCGTGAGAGGATCACTATCAATATGAAGAACGTATTCAAGGGAAAGCGGGTATTAATCACTGGAGGATTAGGCTTTATCGGAAGCAACCTGGCGATCAAGCTGGTGGAACTGGAGGCCTCTGTCACCCTCGTGGATAACATGATTCCCAGGCAGGGGGGTAACCTTTTCAATATCGCTCCTATTGCCGATAAAGTCCACGTGAACTTCAGCGATGTACGAAATCAGCTTTCCATAAACCACCTGGTGCAGGGGCAGGACTACGTCTTCCACCTGGCTGGGCAGGTGAACCACGTGGAGAGCGTGCGCAACCCTATTCAGGACTTGGATATAAACTGCCGGGGGACCTTAGTCCTGTTGGAGGCTTGCCGACAGTTCAATAAAGATGTCAAGGTCATCTTTTCAGGGACCAGGGGTGAGTATGGGGCTAGCGTCCACCTGCCTGTGAACGAAGACCACCCCACCAACCCCAAGGGGATCTATGCGGTGACCAACCTGACGGCGGAAAAGATGGTCCTCGTCTATCACGATATCCACAAGATCCAGGGGACCTGCCTCAGGATCACCAACACCTACGGGGAACGCCATCAGATGCAGCACGATGAGTTCGGTGTCCTGAACTGGTTCATTCGCAAGGCCATGGACGATGAGACGGTACCGGTCTTCGGTGACGGGAGGATCCTGAGGGACTTCCTGTATGTTGGAGACCTGGTTGATTGCTTTCTACAGGTAGCCTTCTGCTCGCAGGCCTATGGGGAGGTCTTTAACGTGGGCACGGGGATCCCCATCAATTTCATCGACCTGGCAAAGAAGATCGTAGCGATTGCAGGTACTGGCCAGGTGGCATTTACCGAGTTCACTGAAGAGAGGAGAGAGGTAGAGCCAGGGGATTACTATACGGACATCTCCAAGATCAAACACATCGTCGGGTGGGAGCCGAAGACTGATCTGGATGAGGGCATCAAAAAGACCATCGAGTTCTATAAGAAATATAAAAAGGAATATTGGAGTTGAAGGCTTAAGGCCGGGTTGTAGGTGTTCCATTTTGGATGAGGACGATGGTCCCCTTTTTGGATCTGCAAAGACAATACAGAAGGATTGAGGAGGAGATCCTCTCCGCTACAAGGGAGGTCTACGAAAAGGGCCGCTTCATTTTGGGGGAGGAGGTTTCAACCTTTGAGGAGGAATTTGCGCAGTACTGCGGGGTTCGGTATGGGGTTGGAGTAGGTTCTGGCACCGATGCCCTTTACCTGGCCTTAAAGGCCCTCGGCATAGGAGAGGGGGATGAGGTCATTACCGTGGCCCATTCCTTTATTGCCACGGCCTTAGCCATCTCTTTTGCCGGGGCGAAACCCCTCTTTGTTGATATCGATCCTGAAACCTATACGATGGACCCGAACGCCCTAGAGCGGCTCGTAAAGGGTCGAACCGTGAAAGAAGGGAAACGGAGCATCAAGGCGATTCTTCCTGTTCACCTCTACGGCTACCCTGCGGAGATGGATGCCATCATGGATATTGCAGATCGTTACGATCTCATCGTCATCGAGGATGCCTGTCAGGCGCATGGAGCAGCATATCGAGGAAGGAAAGTGGGCTCATTCGGCACGCTGGGTTGCTTCAGTTTCTATCCGACCAAGAATTTGGGCGGATATGGCGACGGCGGGATGGTGGTGACCGATCATGAAGACGTTTACGAGAATCTTCGACTTCTTCGCTGCTATGGAGAAGTGCGGAAATATCACCATGTCCTCAAGGGGAACAACAGCCGGTTGGATGAGATCCAGGCGGCCATCCTTCGGGTTAAATTGAAGTATCTGGATCGATGGAACGACGAGAGGAGGGAGAGGGCACGGAGTTACACGAGGATGTTTGACGGCATGAGAATAACCTGTCCAGTTGAAAAGGAACACGCCCGACATGCCTATCACCTCTATGTCATCCGGACGGATGAGAGGGATGCACTCCAGGCATTCTTAAAAGAAAGCGAAATCAGGACACTCATCCACTATCCGGTTCCCATCCACCTTCAAGAGGCATATAGGGAATTGGGTTATCGTGAGGGCGACTTCCCCGTGAGTGAAGGGGCCTCTCGGGAGGTCTTGTCTCTCCCATGCTTTCCAGAGATGACAGACGCCGAAGTAGAGGAGGTGGCAGAAACGATTCGGCGCTTTGTTGAGGGACGAGGATGAAGATCCTCCACCTCTTCTCCGATTGGAAGTGGACCGGGCCGTCTGAGCCGGTGGTAAATCTCTGTCTGGCCCTTCAGCAGAGGGGGCATGAGGTGATTCTGGCCTATCGACGTCCTCCCATTGAGATCCAGGAGAGCGTTGAGAAGGGGGTGGAGGAACGGGGCATCAGGGGGATTGGCGACTTTCACCTCGCTCCCGTTTCGAAGGCCTATCACCTTCACCATCTCAGGGGCTCCCTCGCTGATATACGGGCGATCTCACGCTATATCGATGCAGAAGGTTTTGAGATCGTCAACGTCCACAACTCCCACGATCATATCATCGGGGCCATGGCAGCGAGGAGATCCCGTCTCCGCCCCCCGGTCATCAGGACCGATCACAAACGGGATTCTTTACGGAACGGTTGGCTCAGCAAATGGTTCTATAGGAAGTTCACCGATGGCCTGATCACCTTCTCCGAAAGGGGAAGGATCAGATTGGTATATGACCTGGAGTTCCCCCCTGAGACGGTGGCCAAGGTGGCCACGGCCGTGGACCTCACCCGGTTCGATCCCCAGAAGGCGTATAAAGACATGCGCCCGGTCCTGGGAATCCCACCCTCATCCCCCATCGTGGGGATAGTGGCCCAGTTTCAGAGGTACCGGAGGACCGACATCCTGCTGGAGGCCATCTCGCTCCTGATAAAGGAGTTCCCCGAGGTGAGGCTCTTGCTGGTGGGACACAGCAGCCAGATGAAAAAGAGCGTCATAGAGCCTATGGAGCGATTAGGCATTTCCTCTCACGTGATCTTAGCTGGGTATCGCATGGAGGACTATCTGGATATCCTTGCCTGTATGGATGTCTTTGTTCTCCTCACCCCTGGCTCTGATGGTACGGCCCGGGCCCTGCGGGAGGCCATGGCCATGGGAAAGCCAGTGGTCGTGACCCCGAGGGGGATCCTCCCTGAGTTGGTACAAGATGGGGTCACCGGATTTGTGGTGCAGGAGAGGCCGGAAACCCTCTGTCGAACCCTCTTACCCCTGGTAAAGGATGAGCAGCTGCGCAGCTCCGTAGGGGGGGCTGCCCGTGAAATGGCCCAGAGGGAGTTCCGCCTGGAACGTCAGGCGGAGGAGGTGGAGGCCTTTTATCAGAGGATGTTAGAGAGGGGCCCTGTCGCATGAAGGTAGCCCTGGGGATACGGGATTTTTCCCCCTCCAGGGGCGGGGCCGAGAGATATCTCGTGGATTTGATGAGATTCTTGGCCGAGGAGGGACATGAGGGGCATATCTTCGCCCACCGCTTTGACGGCGGGATAAAAGACCTCACTATGCACAAGGTATCTCCATTTCCTTTTCCCAAGAGCCTGCGCATCCTCTCCTTTGCCATGAAGTGCCGTCAACAGATGAGGGGGGGTAATTTCGACGTGATCATAGGGGTTGGCAATACCTGGAGGGCCGATCTCCTACAGCCCCATGGGGGGGTGCACTGGAAGTGGTTCTGGCGGAGTTTAAGGGCGTATGAGAACCCGTTGCTTTGGGGGGTGAAGTTTCTCGGGAGGGTATTGAGTCCTAAACAGTGGGCAGAGGGGGTGGTGGAGGATGCCCCCTATCGAAAGGGGATTAAGCAGATTGTGGCCATCTCGGAGATGGTGAAACGGGATATCGTTGACCACTATGGCATACCGGAGGAGAATGTAGCGGTGATCTATAACGGGGTTGACACCGAATATTTTCACCCCCGTAACAGGAGATATAGGGAGGAGATCAGGAGGCGTTACGGCCTGAGCCCGGAGGACTTTCTGCTCCTTTTCGTCTCCCATAACTTCAGGCTTAAAGGCTTACGATACCTCATTCAGGCCCTCGCTATCGTGAAGAAGAAAAAGAGGAATACCAAGCTCTTGGTGGTGGGGCGGGATCGAAAGGGCCCGTATCGACGGCTTGCCAAGAAGGTAGGTTGTGAAGAAGACGTCCTCTTCGCCGGAGGGGTGAGCGATCTGGAACGATACTATCCGAGTGCAGATATCTTGGTACACCCCACGTTTTACGACGCCTGTTCTCTGGCGGTCTTGGAGGCCCTAGCCAGTGGACTCCCGGTGGTCACTACTAGATATAACGGGGCAGGGGGGATAATAACGGATGGTCAAGAGGGATTCGTCCTCGACGACCCAAGGGATATAGAAGCCCTGACTGAAACGATACTCTATCTTGCCGATCCTGTGCGATTGACAGGTGCTTCAGTTGCAGCCAGAACATTGGCGGAGCACTATACGAACCAGAGGTCTTATACCGAGATGCTGAAGGTTATGAAGTCTATAGCGTCGTAAACCCAGAAAGGATTTACTAGATAAAGGATGTTACAGTGGATTCCTTTGATTATGGATTGCTGAAATCATTTGTTCAGGCATTTAATTGTCATGAGCCAGTTGTAGAAATTGGATCTCTCGTCGTTGACGAGAGCATGAAAGTCTATGATGTAAAAGGCCATTTCCCCCAGAAAGTCTTTTGGGGGGTAGATCTGCGACGGGGATTGGGGGTAGATATTGCGGGTGACATAGAAGGGTTGCCCTTCGCATCAAATTCCATCGGCACCATTCTTTCCTTCGATACCATCGAGCACGTTTGGGATGTTCACGCTGCATTTAAAGAGATAGATCGGGTATTAAGAAAAGATGGGATTGCGGTAATTACCTCTGTATTCAATTTCAAGATACACTCGTGTCCCCATGATTTTTGGAGATTTACTCCCGAGGCCTTGGATAAGCTCACCGAGGGGTTCCCCAATAAGATTTTGGGTTATCAAGGATATCGAAAACGGCCGAGGCATGTTTTTGTTGTCATCTTCGGAGAAGAATACCCCTTTCAAGACCTCACGGGGCAGGCCAATGAATTTTCACGTTTACTGCAAGAAGAGGCGACGAGGAAGTTTTCGGCCTTCGATAGGACGCGTCACTATCTCGCCGGCCTCTTTTCGCGGAAGCCACTTATGGATTTTAAACATTATAATAATATTTCAATCTATACAAACTTTATTGGGGGGTTGCTATGATCGATTGGACCGAATTGATTAATTGCCGGGATAAAATCCATGAGCGATATACTCGGATATGGGCATTAAAGCTGATCAAGAGGCCTTCCTGGCTATTAAAAAGATACCTCCGCCCGGGCATGCGCATCCTTGATGTGGGGGCGAGCGATAAGAGAATGCAAAAAAGGATCAAGGAAGTTTACCCTGATATCCTTTACAAGAGTATGGACATAGATCGCACTGTCCCCCATGATTACTATTCGTTAGATGAAATAGACGAGCAATTTGATCTCATTATACTTTTTGAAGTGATAGAACATTTGGAGCTGGAACAAGGGGTGGAGATGTTAAGCCGTCTCCATGACCTGCTCCTCGATGGAGGCACGTTGATTATCAGCACGCCTAATATCTTCCACCCCAACAGATTCTGGACAACTGCCACCCACAAGACAGCCTACAGCTATGAGGAATTGGGGGGGGTTGTGCTCAGTCAGGGGTTTGATGTCCTGGAGGTCTACCGTACCTTTAATGCCTCAGTCCTGAAGTACTTTCTGCGCCTCACCCTCTTTTATCCCTTGCATAGGATTTTAGATGTGGATTTTGCCAAATCTATTGTAATTCTGGCTGGCAAGAGAGGTCCAAATTGTATAGACGTTGACAAGTGAACTCCCACCAAGCTTGCGGCTTGGTTGGAAGTTCACTTTATGTTTTCTCGGAACTGCTTATATGAAGTCCCCTTGGTTAGTTGATTGAAAGGAATATGAGGAATGCAGGTTGCTTTCTTGATTCATAGTTTGGAGGTTAATAGCTGCCGTTACCGCGTCCTTCAGTACCTTCCTTACTTTAAGAAACAGGGGGTGGATGTATCCGTCCATTTCTACAAACGAACATTGCAAGAGAAATTAAAATTCTATAATACTCTGAGCCACTTTGATATTCTTTATATTCATCGAAAACTCTTTCCTCCATTTGAGTTTTGGTATATTCGAAAAAAGGCAAAAAAAATTGTTTACGATTTTGACGATGCCCTCATGTATAGGAGTTCCAGTTCGAAGAATCCTTATTCGCTCTCGAGGCGAATCAAGTTTGCTTATATGATGAAGCGGGTTGATTTTGTCATCGCAGGAAACCAGTTTTTAAAATCGAAAGTGCTTCCCTATAACCCCAATGTAGCAGTCATTCCCACATCTGTTGATCTCTCTCGATACAGTGCAAAAAAGCACTATCGTCAGGAAGGTCCTATCATCGTTGGCTGGCTGGGAAGTAGTAGCACTTTAAAATATTTAAAAACCCTCATGCCCACTTTTGAAAATCTCTGTGAGAGATACCCTTACTTTCAGCTGAAGATAGTGTGCGATCAGTTTCTGGATGGTTTCAATGTTCCTATCATCGAGAAGAGATGGTCCTCAGATGAAGAGGAGGCGGATCTAAAAAGTTTTGACATTGGCGTGATGCCCCTCGCCGATGACCTCTGGTCAAAGGGAAAATGCGGATTGAAAATCCTTCAGTATTACAGCGTGGGTGTTCCAGTAGTGTGTACTCCTGTTGGGATCAACCGGGAGATCGTCGAGGATGGGGTTAATGGTTTTTGGGCACAGAATAAAGCTCAGTGGGAGAATCGTCTTTTAGATTTGATCCAAAACAAAGACTTAAGGAAGAAAATGGGTCTCAAAGGAAGAAAGAAGGTGGAACGGTCCTATTGCCTTGAAGTCAATGCCCCTCAAATTTTAGAGGTCCTCAAAAAAGTCAGAGCATGTGAGGAGCAATCAAATTGAATCGGCTCTTTTTTAAATTGGCTTTCTTTTATCCAAGGGTTTATGCTTTGTTTGGCTATTACCGGAAAAAAGAGAGAAGGAGAGAATTCGAAGATAAGGTAATTTTCTTCTTCAAAAAAAGGGGGGATACGAAAAGGATTGTAAAGGGTCTCTTTGAATTGAGGGGGGTAAGAAAAATGATGCGGTATCTGATCCCTCTTATGGATAGCCATTTCATCAAACGGTTCGTCAAGGTGGAAGGTCTTCATTACTTAGATCAATCATTAAAGGAGGGGAGAGGGGTTGTTCTAATGGCAGGGCATATCGGGATTCCTCATCTTGCATTCAACGCCTTAAGGATTATGGGGTACGAGGTAGTACTCATCAGTGGAGTGACGCCGAAAAAACCGAAGCATCCAAGGCTTCGATATTACGACACCCATGATGATACAATCTTTGTCCATGACGCTTCCCTTTCAGAAGTTTATAAAAGAAGGATATTGGAAACACTCCAATCTGGAAAGATTATCTACTATGATGGGGATGCTGGAGAAGGAAGAATTAAAGAAAGCATTTCTTTCTTAGGGAGAGAGATGGAGTTCCCCACAGGAATGATCTACCTAGCTCATCAAGCCAAGGCGGCGATCATCCCCTTCATCCATCTTTACCGGAAAGGGAAGATCACATTGATATTTAAAGAACCCACAGATAACTACTGGAATGAAGGAAAAAGAGCATATAAACGGATCATCGAAGAGTTTGTAAGACTATTGGAATCCTATATCCTTGAGTATCCGGAGCAGTATTTGGGGATCTACGGTCCAACTGTTGTGGCCCATTACTATCGTTCCCATAGAAATGGTTATCCGTTCTCAGGTGAAGCATGAGAGAAAACGCATGAACCTCTCTCGCAAGAAGGGAGTAGGAGGGTTACAGTGGATCATCGCTGAGGACGCTGATACATGGCTCCCACCCCTTTTGTTACACGATCCGGATGAGTTTCTCCTCACAAATCCCCCCGGTGAGGTGATCAAGGAATCCCCTGTCAGGGCGGTTTCGATCCTATCAGGACCGCAGGGCAATCTCTTCCTGAAGAGATATAAAGTGAGGGGGCTGAGAGA
Organism: uncultured Thermodesulfobacteriota bacterium; assembly: GCA_964419065.1. Lineage (GTDB taxonomy): Bacteria > Desulfobacterota > B13-G15 > B13-G15 > RBG-16-54-18 > CAYQOD01. The sequence goes on from CAYQOD010000010.1 coordinate 14,239, forward strand.
GAGGTTGAAACACTTGTTCGCCCCTTCCAAGGCCCGGAGGGAGTGGGAGATGGTCCGTTTTGCACTGCGCAGGGGCATTCCGACCCCCCTTCCCCTGGCCATGGGTGAGAGGCGCAAAGGGGGGATTTTACAAGAGGCCTTCCTCATCACCCAGGCCCTTTCACCTTCTATACCACTGATAGATATGATGCCTGAAAAAGAGTATGAGGGCTCTATCCTCCGTGCCGCCCGATTGATCAGAAGGGTGCATGATGCCAAACTCTTTCACCAGGACCTCCATGCCGGCAATATCTTGGTGCAGCGGGATGAAGGGACGTTATACGTCATTGACTTGCACCGCGCCAAACCCTTGAGGAGGATCTCCGAGCGGAGACGGCTCTGGAACTTGGCTCAATTCTTTTATTCGTGTAAGGCATGGCTGACCTCAGATGCCAGAGAGGAATGTGTAAGGCTCTATGATGAGGGACGGGATCTATTCAAAGGGAGGGAAGCGAGTACTGTAGTGAAGATTGAACGGTTGGAGGAGAGGATCTATCGTCGTCATATGAGGAGCAGGACGAAGAGGTGTCTCAAAGACAGCGGGGGGTTTTACGTCACCAAAAGGGATGGTTGGCGGATATGGGCAAAGAGGCAGTGGCAGCCCGAAGCATTGCTGGAGGTGATTGAGGAACACCAGGATATTGTGACGGTAAAAAAGGAGGGATTAATCAAAGATGATCGCCGCACCGCCATCACCCTCTTCGAGTCTATGGGAAGAAGGGTCTGTGTGAAAGAGTATCGCTCGGGGAGTCATCGTTCGAGATTGAAGGGTCTGCTCACGAGGTCCAAGGCACGGAAGGGGTGGTTGATGGGCAACGGGTTGGTGGTTCGGGGTATAGGGGGAATTATCCCCCAGGCCCTCCTGGAGCGCAGGAGATGGGGGGTGCTGCAGGAGGCCTTTCTCATCATGGAATCTCCCCATGGTTATAGCGAACTTGATCGATATATGGTGAGGAATTTCGGATGCCACGGCGATGGAGAGGCTCGGAAGAGGGCTTTCTTAAAGGCCTTGGCAGGATTCATGGCCGCGCTCTATCAGTTAAAGATTGCCCATCAGGACCTGAAGACCTGCAACATCATGGTGAAGGAAGAAGACACGACGTGGCGGTTTGGCCTCGTGGATATGGACGATATCCGGTTGGACAAAGGGATCCCTCAACGCACATTGATAAAGGAGCTGGTGCAATTGAACACATCTACTCCCCTCTTCATTGAGAAGAAGGACAGGCTCAGGTTCCTCATTCGGTACCTGAAGTTGATAAAGGAGGATGCAGTGAGGGATATACTCAAGAGGGTGATCAGTGGTAGCACGGGGAGGGAGTTGGTCTATGTCTCCCCTGAAGGGGATGTAATCAGGGAGGTCGATTGGGAAAAGGTATGTGCTCTCAATATTCCAACCGCCCCTCGCTCAAGGGGATCGGGCACACGTTGAGGGAGCAAGGGAACCGAGAGCGCATCTCTCGGGAGTGAACGTATGAGGAAAGCCGCCCTTCACCGAGAATTGAATGAACTCGTCACCCAACTAAAGGAGCACCTGAGATATCAGAGGGAGCTGGGGATCACGAGCCTCATCTCTCAGGGAGAAGCGATGACTTCGCTGACCCTCGATGTCGTCCGGGAGGAACTGGGGGAGTGCCGACGGTGTCGGCTCCATGAGGGGAGGAACCACCTGGTCTTCGGTGAAGGGGATCCACGCGCCCTCCTGGTCTTTGTGGGAGAGGCCCCTGGCAGAGATGAAGACCTGCAGGGTAGGCCCTTTGTCGGCCGGGCAGGGGAACTCCTTACCCGTATCATCGAGGCCATAGAGTTGAGGAGGGATGAGGTATATATCACCAACATCGTGAAGTGCCGCCCCCCTAACAATCGTGACCCCAAACCCGATGAGATCCAAACATGTCTCCCCTTTCTCCGCAAGCAGATGGAGATCATCAGGCCCACGATCATCTGCGCCCTGGGGACGTTCGCCGCCCAGACCCTCTTAGAGACAGAAGACAAGATCTCCAAGCTCAGGGGGCGTTTCCACGACTACCAGGGCGCCAAGCTCATGCCCACCTACCACCCCGCCTTTCTCCTGCGCAACCCCCGGTTCAAGCGGGACGTGTGGGAGGATATGAAGCTGATCAGGGGGGAGTACAAGAAGGGGTAGGATCTGACCACGGAGACTCCCGATGCAATAGGTAACGCATGACACACTGCCCCTGTGCCTCCTCAGGATTTACTTTCGGGCGATGGTGTGCTATAGAGGACAATGCCTGTATCATGAGGGTGGACAGGCGCAGGATTGATGCGAATGAAGGCTCAGTAACCAGCTATGAACCCGAGGACCCAGGGGGGCAGGGCATGAGGCAGAGGGGGGAGAAAATGAGAGGGAAAGAATATAAGGGTATCCACACCCCCTTTTTTGGTTTGATACACGGATTGTCTCTGAAAGGACGGGGTTACCAATGATCATCGACCGGCGGGCAGTTGAGGAGTTTGAGAAGGAACGGATCAGGACAGAGAAGGTCGACCTGCACAAGAATATCGCCATCCTCAATGCCCTGTATGACGAGGCAGTCGCCCTCGGCGTCTTCCCTGCCAAAGATCCTCTCGAAGGATTGGACGTTGTTATCAAGATAGCACGGGTCGTGAACCATGTTCCAGCAACTCCTGGCAAAGATAGCGAACGCGTTAGATAGGCTTCGCATAGGGTACATGGTCATCGGCGGCCAGGCTGTCCTTCTCTATGGAGAGCCGCGGTTAACCAAGGATATCGACATAACGCTGGGTGTGGGCGTTGAGGGATTAACACAGATCACTGACCTCGTGCATGGGCTTTCGCTCAAGGTCCTCGTTGATAATCCTGAGGCTTTTGTCCATAAGACCATGGTGCTGCCCGTGATAGAGGATGCAACCGGCATCAGGGTCGACTTTATCTTCTCGCATTCTCCCTACGAACAGCAGGCGATTACCAGGACACGTGCGGTACGATTCGGTGCAACGGCGGTGAACTTTGCATCCCTTGAAGATGTCGTTATCCATAAGATCATCGCCGGGAGGGGGAGGGATATCGACGACGTCAAGGCGATCCTCTTGAAAAACCCGGACTACGATACCGACTATATTACCAGGTGGCTGAAGGAATTCGACCAATCGTTCCAGGAGAATTTTTCCGGCGTCTTCCACAAGATCGTCCAGGAGATTGCATAAAAGCTCCGGGCCCGCAACTCAATGCCCCATTGTGGTACATAACTCCACAGTCTTATAGAACAGGATTTACAAAACCATGCCAGAAAGCCCACAAGCAAGCTTGTGGGACGAATGGCATCCGCTTAAAGCGGGGGTTTTTAGGGGGCAGCCAGCCCCCTAATAGCAGTTTGTTGGCAACGTAAGTAGCCCAGCAAACTGCCGGTATCAAAAGCCACCGAGCTTGCTCGGTGGTAGTTTACTTTTTCCACAGCCTGTGACCAGAGAATATTGCTTGACGTGTATTGCCTCGACAGGTGACATGGTAGTAGGCATTCTCAAACTGGATTCGAAGAGGCCGCGCCATGACCTACACTGTATACCACAATGACAGGATAGTCAAGGATAAAGATTTGACCCCATTTCCCCCCATTTCCCTGCCCTGTACCACTTTTGCGATGGGACAGGAGATGCCCTTTATATGATTATCAAATCTTTACTTTTCTTGGAACCGATGGCGGGATGAGGTGTTTGCCTCTTCTATTCCTTGAGTTTAGGCGATGACTCTTAAAACCCTCATAGCAGTTTTTGCGGGTGCCGTGATCATCTTCTCCATCTATTCGCTGTCTTGCCTATCGATAGAGAAATAAAATCTCTTGGTCCATCCGCGAGGAGGTCAAAGCCCTTTTTTAAAAAGGTACGGAGTATATGAGTGTAAATCTACACACTTTCTGCTATGATGGGCGTATGAGGATATCCAAGGAGGTGTAACATGCCGAAAATTGTAGCTCAG
>CAYQOD010000011.1:0-18079 GCA_964419065.1 uncultured Thermodesulfobacteriota bacterium
TGAATCCTCGTGTCCCCCCACCTGTGATGAACCGCATCAGGACGGTCTCCGCCTGGTCATCAGCGATCTGCCCTACGGCCACCTTATCCAGGGCATGGGTCTTTACTGCCTCTTCAAAGAAGCGATATCGCAGCTCCCGGGCCGCCTCCTGTGGGGAGAGGGACTCCTCTCTCATATAGCCGGGGACATCGACCGTCTTGTCGAGGAAGGGGAGGGCATATTGTTCGCTCATCTCGTGGACGAATTGCTGGTCCCGCGCCGCCTCATCACCCCTGATCCCGTGGTTGAGGTGGAGCACCAGTAAGGATATGCCCAGTTCCGTCCGCAGCTGTACCAGGATGTCCAAGAGGGCTACCGAGTCGATCCCCCCGGAGACCGCCACCCCTACCTGATCACCGGCTGAGATCATCCCATGTCGGCGAATGGTTTTCTTGACACGAGAGAGGATTCGGGGGATAAGAGTGCGGGTCATGTCAGGTTGCCTCGGAGACGAGCCGTTTGAGCTTCTCTCCATCGATCACCTCGTGCTCCAAGAGGACATGGGCCACTTTGTCTAAGAGTTCCCTCTTTTCGGTGAGGATTTTCTGGGCACGTTTGTGTGCCTCCTCCACGATCTTCCGTATCTCCGCATCGATCTCCCGGGACGTCTCTTCGCTATATTCCTGAGATGAGAGCGTTTGAGGGGTCTGGAGGTAGAGGGATTGCCGATCCCTTTCAAAGGCCACCAACCCCAATCGCTCGCTCATGCCGTATTCCTTCACCATGCTCCTGGCGATGTCGGTGGCCTTGACGAGGTCATTCTGGGCCCCGGTGGAAATCTCTTCGAAGACCAGTTCCTCGGCCACCCTCCCTCCCAATAAGGTGGTGAGCTTATCCATAAGCTCCGATTTAGTCATCAGGTACCGGTCTTCAGTGGGACGCTGGAGGGTGTAGCCCAAGGCCGCAATTCCCCGCGGGATGATGGAAACCTTCTGCACGGGGTCGGCGTTCGGAACGGAGAGGGCCACCAGGGCATGTCCTACCTCATGATAGGCCACGATCCGGCGTTCCCGTTCATTCATCACCCTTGTTTTTTTCTCCAGCCCTGCAACGATCCGCTCGATGGCCTCCTCCAGCTCGGCCATTCCCACGGTCTTTTTATCCCGTCTGACGGCCAGGAGGGCCGCCTCATTGATGAGGTTGGCCAGATCAGCCCCCACGAACCCCGGGGTCATACCAGCGATGACCTTGAAGTCCACGGCGGCGGCCAGCTTCACCCCTTTAGAGTGGACTCTGAGGATGGCCTCCCTCCCCTTGATATCGGGTCGATCCACCAATATGTGGCGGTCAAATCTCCCGGGGCGCAGCAATGCCGGGTCCAGGATCTCTGGGCGGTTGGTGGCGGCCATGAGGATGACTCCTTTCTTGGTATCGAAGCCATCCATCTCTACCAAGAGCTGGTTCAGGGTCTGCTCCCGCTCGTCGTGTCCTCCCACGGGATTGATCCCCCGGGCCTTGCCGAGGGCGTCCAGTTCATCGATGAAGATGATGCAGGGGGCCTTTTCCTGGGCGCGGGCGAAGAGATCCCTCACCCTGGCTGCCCCGACCCCCACAAACATCTCGACAAACTCGGACCCGCTGATGCTGAAAAAGGGGACCTTCGCCTCTCCGGCAACGGCCTTGGCCAAGAGGGTCTTACCGCCCCCCGGAGGACCTACCAACAAGACCCCTTTCGGGAGTTTACCACCGAGCTGACTGAATTTTCCCGGGTTCGTCAGGAACTCCACGGTCTCCTTGAGCTCCTCTTTGGCCTCATCCACACCGGCCACATCATTGAAGGTGATCTCGAGCTGGTCCTCGGCGTAGATCTTGGCCTTGGAGCGCCCGACGGACATGAACTCAGGGCCCCTCCCGATCCTGCGCATGAGGAACACCCATATCCCTACAAACAAGAGCAGGGGGATGACCCACGAGAGGAGGCCCCTGAGAAGGGTATTCTCACGTTTGCCCGAGAAGGTAACACCGTATTGACGCAGCTCTTTGACGAGATCAGGGTCCTCCACCCGTATGGTCACGAAGGCCTTTTCTTTTTCCTCCTTGTCGTCAGCGATGAAGGCCTTTCCCGTGATCTTTTCCTTATCGATAACGACCTCCTTGATGCGCCCTTGGGCCAGGAGGTTCTTGAACTCACTGTAACTGATCTTTACCTCACGAGGTGCCATGAAATAGCTGTTGATCAAAAACAAGGCCCACAGGGCGAGCAGGAGATACCAGAGGGAAAAGTGTATTTTTCTTTTTTTCGTCTTCATTGTTGTATCCTACAGTACGTTTTACAAGCGCGACGGCCCCCTCTTTTTAAAAGATATAATGAAATGCCTCTTTCGTCAACCTATCCTCCTCATGCAGGGGGATGGGGTCGAGACCATCTCTTAATTATCTGCGGAGGCGAGACACAAAGGAAAGGGATTTGATCGATGGTGGAAATTAGGTTATGATGGAGCGAGAAGAATAAGGAGAAGATCGATGTCTCCAGCCCTCCATCTCATCCTTTTTATTCTCTCCTTTGGGATCATAGCCTTGGGCCTTGTCATGTTAAAGGTTGCCTATGACCTTCCCAATCCGATGGAATTTATCGTCGTCTTTTTTGCATCTTCCTTGATCATCCTCATCGGGATGGCCTTAGCCATCGGCTTTGCTCTCAGGGTTTGGAGCTGGGTCACTAAAAAAAATAAAAAAAACCCTTGAAATTATGAGACAAGAAGTGTATAAGGTGGCGAGGATGGTCATTTACTAATTTTTTAGAAAGGAGGATGTGTTATGGTAAAGGGGTCATTGGTTAAAAAGGTTGGTATTTGTCTTTCTTCTCTGATTCTTATAGCAGTCCTCGGGGTGGGTTGCGCTACCGACCAGCAGATGAGGGAGATCAGGGAGAACAGAGAGGCCGCAGAGGCAGCCATGGCGGCAGCCCAGGATGCTGCTGCACGGGCTGAGGCCGCTGCTGCCAGGGCCGAAGCGGCTGCCGAGAAGTGCGAAAAGACCTTTGAGAAGGGGTTGCGCAAGTAGCTCATTCGATGGGGCGAAGGGCGGCAGCCGAGAGGTGCCGCCCTTATTTTTTTCGCGTGATATCGATGGGTATCCCCTTTTGCTCCTCAAGGGCCTGGACGAGGAGGTCGAGATCTACCTCTTCCCATATCCGGTAGTCAAAGAGCTTCTTGGCGGTGTAGAGGAGGAGATCGGTGATCTTGTGGTAGATATCGGGGTGGGCCTCGACGTAGATACGGCCATCTTTGAAACCGATCTTGGTCGGCTCATAGATGATCTCCACTGGTGTCCCCAGGTCCACCGTGGAGTAGAGCTCCTCGATATCCTCAGGGTAGAGCCGTATACAACCGTGGGTTACCAATCTCCCTATTCCCCAGGGAGAGTTGGTGCCGTGGATACCGTACCCTTGGTTTGAGATTCGCAGCCAATATTGTCCCAGAGGGTTATCCGGGCCTGGCGGGATAAATATTCTCCCGTATTTTTCCTGGAGTGAAGGAGGGATATTCCAGGTGGGGTCTTTGGCCTTATCGAGCACCTCAAAGCTCCCGAACGGGGTGGGCCAGTCGAGGACCCCGAGACCGATGGGATATGTCTTCACCATTTGAATCTCTTTGAGGAAGAGGTAGAGCCTCAGCTCGGGGATGTTGATGACGATCCCACTCTTATCGAAGAGCGGCAGCACCCAGGAGGTGGGTATCTCTATCTTCTTGCCCGCAGGGGGTATCCACGGATCGATATCGGGATGGAGGAGTATCAACTCCAGGTACCCCAGATCAAAATTCTTGGCAATATCCAGCAGGGTATCCTCTTTTTTTATGACATAATCCCGGAATGCACCGATCACGGTATGGGCCGAGGGATCTATTCCTCCCTTATTCTCGGGCAGGCGATAATGGTATGCCCCCATGGGGTAGAGTTTCCCCGGAATCGAAGCTAGAGATAAGAGCAGCACAAGGAGTGAAAAAACCCTCTTCCTCACCCTCCTGCGCTTATACCAAGGATCCGGGGCGGCCTCTGAACTGGTCGGCATTCTCTCTCGTCCCCCCTGCATACCCTGTTTGCTCATCGTGATCCTGCCCTTATTGGATTTACTCTTTATCCTTGGCGAACTTTTGGGCCAAGGCGAGGCTCGCCTTTTGAAATTGTATCCTCTTTTCCTCTTCTTCGGGAATAGCGTTGGATAGCTTTTCCAGCAGAGTTCCCATCTTTTGTTGTTGGTTGCTCGGTACATCCCCCTCATCGAGGTCCCTAAGGGTCTCCTCCATGAGCATAGGTGCCACCGGTCCTACTGCCAGACTCAATTCCCCTTCCAGGGCGGAGAGGAATTCCTCCCCCATGTCAGTGTAGACTCTCTCTCGGTACGGATGGGCCTCGCCGATCAATCCTGCCTCCAGAAATCGATGGATCCTCTTGATCAGATCCATGGGAGGCAGGTACAAGTCATCGCAGAGTTGTTTCACCGTCTTTTTACCATCTATCTTGGCCAAGACCTCCCATTCCTCTTTCTTCAGCCGTACCATACCCCTGGCCCGGGGGAGAAGACGTATGATGGAGTTGGGATCCGGAATTTGATCTTCGTCCATCATGGCCCACTCCTGCATCTGCTGCGACAACTGTTTCAAGACCTGAGAAGTCTTCATCTCTATCGTCGTTTTGTCGGCGGACTCTTTCGGGGTGAAGCTAGATTCTGCTCGCTTCCATGAGAGCATGAAAAAGAGGGCCTTGAGACCGACACAAGGACCGACGAGGGCATGGGTGATCTTCCCATCCACGAGGAATATCTCACCTCTGCGTCCTTCTCCATGTATTATGAGCCTTCCCGTTCTCTTTTGCGTGTGAAGAAGGTTGAGGACTTCGGTGAGCTTGAATGTATCATTCCCCTCTACCCCGTGCCCCCTCATTTTTGTAAACGGCTTCCTCCTTTCCTCCGACATTTGGGTGACAAAAGGGAGCGAAGCGAAGGATATATGCCAGGTGGTTTTTACTAAAAACTTCGATATAGACTACCATTAAAATCTACACGATGCATGTTTGAAAGTCAATATTTTTAGGAAAGAGGGCGCGAGTGGAGTGAGCGTTTGAGGGTCTGAGGGCGTTCTTTCGATTCTTGCATCAGGAGACACCTTTTGGGACCATCGTGAGATTTCTCTAAAGCATGGAGAGGGGGTCTACGTCCACCTCCACCCGCACCCCTTTTAATCTCCGCCCCTCTTGCATCAGGGAGCGGTAGAGACGTTGGAGGGGGGCTACCCTCTCTCCCTTGAGGAACAGGTGCCAGCGGTATCTCCCCTTGATCTGGGCGAGGGGGGCAGGGCTCGGCCCCAACAGCTCCACCTCCCCGGTGTGAGCTTTTATGAACTCCCTCCCCCTCTTCGCCAGCCTCTGTATTGCTTCTTTGGCACCCTGGGGGTCCCTGGATGAGATCCTGATATTGACCATGCGGGTGAGGGGTGGATAGCGCAAGGCCGTGCGCACGGCCATCTCATCCTGATAGAAACCCCAGAAGTCGTGCCCTTTGGCCCGCTGAATAGCGTAGTGGTCAGGGAGAAAGGTCTGAATGATGACCTTCCCTGGATATTTCCCTCTCCCCGCCCTGCCCGCCGCTTGGCTGAGGAGCTGGAAACCCCGCTCCGCCGCCCGGAGATCAGGGAGATTGATGGTGACATCGGCCGCAATGATCCCTACCACGGTGATCTGGGGGAAGTCGTGCCCTTTGACGATCATCTGGGTACCAACGAGGATATCTATCTCGCCCCCCTCCAGGGCCCGCAGTAGTCTTCCATGGGCACCCCGCTGGGTCATGACATCGCTGTCCATGCGTGCAACCCGGGCCTTGGGGAATAGTCTCCTGACTTCCTTCTCCACCTTTTCTGTGCCGAACCCGACCAACCGGGTCATGCTCCCTCCGCAGCGGTGGCATATCTGGGGGGCGGGAAGATGATAGCCACAGTAGTGGCAGAGGAGGAGCCTTCTCTGGGCATGGAAGGTGAGGGTTACGCTGCACTGTTTGCATTTGAAGGGGAAGCCACATTCGGCGCAGATGACCGAACTGGAGAAACCCCGGCGGTTGAGAAAGAGGAGTGACTGGTTCCCCCTTTCTAGATTTTCCGCCAAGGCCTCCTGTAGGGCGGATGAAAAGAGGGGGTGCTTTTCTCGCTTGAGGTCCACGACCTCTACCTGTGGCAAGATCCCCCCGGCGACTCTCTCTGTTAAGTGCAGGGGTTGAAACTTTCCCCTCTGGGCGTTGTAGAAGGATTCGAAGGAAGGGGTGGCGGACCCGAGGATCACCACGGCTCCCTCCCGTTGCGCCCGTACCACGGCCAGGTCCCGAGCATTGTACCTCACCCCCTCTTCCTGTTTATACGAGGTCTCATACTCTTCGTCTACGATGATCACACCCAGGTCTTTGCAGGGGGCGAAGACAGCGGAACGGGCGCCGATGATCACCGCGACCTCCCCCCTGTTCACCTTCCTCCACTGATCGTACCTCTCTCCCGGGGACAGACCGCTGTGAAGGAGGGCCATATCAACGGCCAACCTCCTCTGAAAGCGTCCCACCAACTGGGGGGTGAGGGAGATCTCAGGGACGAGGATCAAGGCCCTCCTACCGAGGGAGAGGGCCTCTTGCGCCGCCCTGAGGTAGACCTCCGTTTTGCCGCTCCCTGTCACACCGTAGAGGAGGAAGGGCCGGAACGCATTCCCCCTGAGGGCCTTGCGGATCTGCTCCACGGCCTCTTCTTGTTCAGGGGTCAGGCGGAAAGGCCCCTCCTCTCTCTCCACCACGTCCATGACCGGCTCCCTGTAGGTCTCCTCCTCCTCCACGGCCACCAACCCTCTACTCCGCAAACCCTTGAGCGCCGAGGAAGGCTTCGGGACCAACCTCTGGAGTTCCCTCAAGGGGATTTTTTCCCCTTCGTTGAGAACGGAGAGGATCTCCTTCTCTTTCGGTTTGAGATCTTCAATGGGGCACTGAGGTGGTACGGCCTCCACAAAGGTCACTCGTTTGACCTTCGTCTTCCCCTCTCGCACCTTTGTCTCCAGGGAGATCAGCCCACCCTTCTGCAAGGAGAAGAAGAGGGAGCGGCGGGGGTAGTCCTTGAGGAGCGTCTTCAGGGGGCTTCCCTGGTGGGGGTCTATGGCCTGCAGCAGATCGAGGGAGGGGAGGCTGTGGGGTGTGTGCTCCTCGACCACCTTCTTCCCTTCTTGGGTCAGGGATACGTGATAGCAGCTTTCCCAATTGATCCCGGGGGGGAGGGCGGTCTTGATCACCATCCCCAGGGGGGCAAGGTAGTAGTCGGCGACCCACCGGAAAAACTGGAGCATCCTCTCGTCAAAGAGGGGTGTTTCGTCCAGGACATCAATGATCTCCCTGATCTCCCTAATACCTGGCGGGAGATGGGAGGATATCGTCAGCAGGTAGCCGGTGACCGTTCGTTTCCCTAACGGTATCAAGGCCCTCTTGCCGACCTTACACAGCGGTCGGAGGTGGGGGGGGATGAGGTAATGTAAGGCCTTCTCCAGGGGGAGGGCAACTGCTACCTCTGCGTATGCACTTCTTCTCTCCGTCACCGCCTGTGACATCCCTCAAGAGATTACCACCTCGAGGGGGAGGTTGTAAAGGACGGAGCTCAGCGCTTCGATTCGCACATACAGTGGCATATGGTGGCTCCGTGAATCGACGAAAATGTTTACTCAGCACTGAGTCCTGAGTGCATAAGGTCTTTATTGAGCGTATGAAATCGGAGGACTCAGGGCCTTCTCGGTCTCGCCTCTTGTCGCTGGGCCCGTTCGATAAGGGCGTCTATCTTGCGGAGGGGTTGAGATTTTGCTCTTGACTTTTCGTCAGGTGGTTGTATTCTTATTGTCCCATTCAGGGAGCAAAACCCTCGCCTTTAGGCGAAGACTTTAGTTCGATCTTTGTCCTAAAAGGGTTCGAGGGTCCAAGGGGTCAGGGGTTCTACAAACATATTTGAATGTTTTTCACTCGAACCCTTGAATCCTTGTATCCTTGACCCCTAAAGCTATCGCCTTTAGGCGATAGTAGTTTACTTTGTGGGTAATACAAAAGCCCCTTATCTTGTATTATTTGCAAAAGTTGAAGCTCATCAAAAATAGGCTTGAACAGAGAAATAATAATATTTTTAGGGAAGCCTACTTAACTAGCTCGGTTACTTGTAATCATAAGTAGGCTTCCCTAAATAAAGAAAAGGAGAGGATGCCTTAATCCTCTATAGTAACATACTCAAGGGGTGTTTCTGTCAGTGCATTGAGTTGAAATTTCTTGATCTTATCTTTTATGCCTAAATGACCAGAGTATTGATACAGTATTGCGAACGGACCGTCTTCTTGCCACTTCTTCTGTAACTCGATGTATACTCGCTTACGTTCATTCCTATCCTGTATCAAGGCTGCTTTTTCTACCATATCCGTGAATCCTGGGTTTGCGTATGCGTTTCTCCACGCAAGCTGTTTTACTGTTGCATCAGGGCCTGTTGTTCTACAGTGAGCAAACGGCTTTGCATTGGCATCAGGATCACCGTAGTCTGCTCCCCATCGTGCTAGTACTAATTCTAATCCCTGTTCCCTGTATTTCCCCAAAAGGGTGCTGTAGGTTATGATTTGGAGGTCAGTCTTTATCCCAATAGCTTCTAAGTTGGCCTTGACAACCGTTCCTGCTGTAGCCAAGAAATCGGGCACGGTTAAAGTTATTTTAAACCCGTTTGGATACCCTGCGTCTGTTAACAACTTTTTTGCTTTTACTGGGTCATACGGATATGCTTGGCCGTCATAGTGTGCAAACATTCCGTGAGGGATGAATGCATGAAGTTCCATGACACCGCCGCCTGTTGCCTTGATAATCCCTTTATAATCGATGGCAGATTTAATTGCCCTTCTTACCAAGACGTTATCCAAGGGTGGACGGCTCGCGTTCATTCCCAAGTATATCAACTTGAATAAGGGCGTTTTTATTGCATGAAGTCCTTTTGTCGCTTCTATTTCCGGAATTTGATCATATTCGAGATTCCATGCTATGTCGATGCTCCCTCCCTTGAGTTGAACGACCTGGCTTGAGGATTCTGGTATATCGATTATTACTATCCTCTTTACCTGTGGTTTCCGTCCCCAGTAGTATTCGTTGCGTTCAAGAACAATCTTCTCATTTTTCTTCCAACTAACTAACACATAAGGACCACTGCCTGCGGAATGCTCCGTCAGGTAACCCATTCCCATATCCCCTTCTTTAGCGTTCTTTTCAGCGACCGTTGGGTTTACCGTGCCCGTAATAAATGCCATACAAGAAACTACCAAACTAGGTGAATATGCTTTATCCATTGTAATCTGTACCTTATTGTCTATGGCCTTGATAGAATCCTCTGTTATCCCAAATTGGGTGAGTACCCACGAGGGTGTCTTTTTCAATTTAATTACCCTCTTCAATGAATAGGCAACCGCTTCAGCATCTACGGGGTCACCGTTTGAGAATTTCACTCCTTTCCTTATCTTAAAGGTTAATGTATTACCTGAAATCTCCCACGATGTTGCCATGCAAGGTTCAATTTCACTTGCTGATCCTGGCTTGAATTTGACGAGTGGATCATATACATTATTCAACATCCAGTGCCCCTCTATTTCATAACACACCGCAGGATCTAACGATACTATGGCCCCTGTATTCATTCCTATAATGAACGCTTTATCTTTGTCTTGTCCGATACATTCGCTAACAGGGATCAACATCATTCCCATGCAAATTGCTATGACAAGAATCCCCCAAACATTTTTGTTGATTTTCATTTGCTTACCCCCCGTAATTTTAGATTCTTTCTGAGACATTGCCTTAACTAGCAACGCAGTCCACCTCTCTAGTATAATCACCTCCCTTCTGTCCTTATTCCTAGCTTTTCCCTTATCAAGGATCTAATCCGATAACAATTAACACGTTACATAATTTTTGTCAATATCATCACATTACTTTTGTTGTTCGCTATTTCCAGGTGTGGGACAGTACGCGTAGCCAGTTTTTCAATGTTATCTTTACCAGGGCCTCATCGTCAAAGCCGCCATCGCTTAACGCTGCCAGCAGTTTGGGAAGACCGGCGACATCCCCGATTTCATGAGGGATGGTCGTACCGTCGAAATCTGAGCCGATGGCGAGATGATCGACACCGATGCGATCGGCGATATAACAAAAATGACGCACGAGTTCATGCAGGGGGGTATCGGGGTTTTCCTCGCCATCCCTGCGCACAAACATAACACCGAAATTCACTCCCACTAGGCCACCGGAGGCACCGATGGCATCGAGCTGCTTGTCCGTTAAGTTCCGCGGTGATGGACAGAGGGCATGAACGCACGAATGGGTTGCGACCAAGGGGGCTTCTGATATCTTTTCCGCATCCCTAAACCCTTTCTCGTTAAGGTGTGAGAGATCCACCATGATGCCGAGCTGGTTGCAGGCGCGCACGAGCTCCTTACCAGCATCGGTAAGGCCTGGACCCACGTCTGGAGATCCCGGAAATGCGAAATTGACACCGTGCCCGAAAGCATTTTCACGGCTCCAGACAATGCCGATGGACCGTAGTCCATCGTTGTAAAAGCGGTGAAGGGATTTCAATTGTGGATCTATGGGCTCAGCACCTTCAAAGTGAATAACCGCAGAGAGCGCATCCTGCTCAAGGGCTGTATGAATCTCCCCTATCGTACGTACCACCTTGAGTTTCCCGGACGATGCAGCTTCCAGTTCAAAAATGCTTTCGACACCTTTTTTCACCATCCGGTGAGCATAAGAAAAATCGACCGGCTTCAAAATTCTCCTTCGGATCGCAGGGCGCTCCTGAGAAACACTCGGTTGGGTCTCCTGTATCTCTTGTTCTGGATGGGGGACAAAGATCGAAAAAAGACCGCCGCAAAAACTGCCTATTTTTGCCCTCGGCAAGTCTATATGGCCAGAATTTGTCTTTTCAAAAAAAGGCCTTTTTTGTGCCCCCGGTACATACAACATCTGAAGGGTATCATTATGGCCGTCAAATATAGGTAGTCTAGCCTTTCCTCTCATCCCCGTCGTCTCCTCAATGTCTTAAGATAGTTCTAGCTGCCAACTCAATACCGTTCATCGGGACAGACATTCTTCACCCGGATCTCTCGCACGTCTGATTCATTCGTTTCATCGGGATGAAGCGATGATTTGTAGTCACCTCCGGCAACCCCGTATAACACCGTAACGAGCGAATCAAACCCCATAATAATACACTATTAGAGATAGTGTGTCCATTAAATTATGCTAGTCCTCATATTTTTCCATGATATCTCGTACATTAGGAAGTTTTTGAGGGTTTTGAGGTTGACAAAAGGGACGTGATATATTACAAATATCACTTTACTATTTGAGAAGAGGAAGTAAGGTGATGAAGACCGTCCACGTGGGGAAAGATGATGTAGAAAAGCGGTGGTATGTGGTCAATGCGGAAGGCAAAGTCCTGGGGAGATTGGCGAGCACTGTAGCGACGATCCTGCGCGGTAAACACAAACCGATCTTCAGCCCCCATGTAGATACGGGGGACTTTGTTGTCGTGGTGAACGCAGAGAAGATTAAACTGACGGGTGACAAACTGAAGGGGAAGGTCTACCATCGTCACTCTGGCTATCCAGGGGGGCTGAAGGCTACCACCGCTGAAAAACTCCTGGCTCAAAAACCGGAGGAACTGATAAGGCGTGCGGTAAAGGGGATGTTGCCGAAAAATAGGTTGGGAAGGAAGACCTTCAAGAAGCTGAAGGTCTATGCCGGTCCCGATCATCCCCATGAGGCACAACGACCAGAGCATCGTGAGGTTTAACGAAACCTTTGTAAGGAGCGTATATGGCTGAGGAACGGTTTTACGCTACGGGAAAGAGAAAGACATCGGTGGCACGGACTTGGTTGAGAACCGGAGATGGGAAAATTGAGGTCAACAAGAGGTCGTTCGAGGACTATTTTAGCAGGGAGACCCACAGGATGATCATTTTGCAGCCGTTAGAGCTCACCAATACCGCCGGACAGTTCGATGTCTATGCCACCGTTAAAGGGGGGGGGAACTCCGGACAGGCAGGGGCAGTCAGACACGGTATCTCCAAGGCCCTGTTGGCGTATAATGAGAATTTCAGGGATGCATTGAAACGGGCTGGGTTTATCACCCGAGATCCACGAGTGAAGGAGAGAAAAAAATACGGTCAGAGGGGTGCCAGGGCCAGGTTCCAATACTCCAAGAGGTAGGTTGATCCTGAGAGGGGAGGCTGGCCTCCCCTTTTTTTATCTACTTTTTTTGCATCGAAGAGGGGAAGCAGTGAAGGTAGGGATCATAGGGGCGAGCGGCTATACAGGCCTGGAATTGATAAGAATCTTGACCGGCCATCCAGAGGTTGAAATTTCTGTCACAACCTCTGAGCGGTTCGCTGGAGCGGCCATTGATGAGGTATTTCCTTCCCTCAAGAGGATCATCGATCTGCGGCTCTGTGAGCTATCGGTTCAGCGGATAGCCCGTGAGGCAGACTTCATCTTTACAGCCCTCCCCCATGGGACATCGATGGGTGTGACGGAGGAGTTTGTCAAAAGGGGAAAGCGCGTTGTGGATCTCAGTGCTGACTTCAGGCTGAAGGATTCAGCTCTCTATGAACGGTGGTATGGAAAACACTCCTGTCCCTACCTTTTGCAAGAAGCGGTCTATGGGCTCCCTGAGATCTACCGTAATGAGATGAAAGAGGCGAGATTAGTGGCCAATCCCGGATGTTACCCAACGGGTGCAATCATCCCTCTGGCCCCTCTCCTAAGAGGAGAGGTGATATTCCCATCGGGGATCGTGGTAGATGCCAAGTCAGGGGTGAGCGGGGCGGGGCGAAGCCCCTCTTTGACAAATCTCTTCTGTGAGGTGGGGGAAGGATTGAAGGCCTATAACGTAGCGCAACACCGCCATGCCCCGGAGATGGAGCAGGAGCTCAGCCTCCAGGCAGGGATTCCTGTCAGTATTCTCTTCGTTCCCCACCTCATCCCCGTCAATAGGGGGATACTGTCCACTGTGTACGCCCGTATTCAGGGAGGGTTCTCGACGGAGAAGGTGTACGATCTGTATCGGAGACACTATCAAAACGAACCCTTTATACGCCTCTGTCTACCGGGCACTTTTCCTTCCACAACGGACGTTCGGGGTTCAAATTATTGCGATGTGGGTTTACTCGTGGATGAGACTTCTCGGTGCCTTATCGTTATCTCTGCCATTGATAACTTGGTCAAAGGGGCCTCGGGGCAGGCCATCCAAAACATGAATATTATGTGCGGATTTCCCGAGGCCATGGGTCTAGAGCAGATCGCCCTATCTCCCTAAAGGCAAAGGCCTCCTTCCCTTTTGTAATTCAGGGGGTACTTCACCGTAGTCTCACTAAGGCCGCTCCTTTACCTCTGGGTCTCGGGAAGGAGAGGTTTTATCTTGATCAGTTGTCCCACCGGTGGGGTATCCAGGGCTTCCATCCCATTAAATCGCTTTATATCTTCGGCGTACGTGGCCGTCCGGTAAAATTTCTCGGATATAGAAGGAAAGGTATCCCCCTTCTTTACCATATAGATCTTCAACCTGTATACGGGGATCTCCGCTGCCTCCCGCGAGGATAGAGAACGAAAGCTAAAAATGACCTTGTCAAACGTCCCTCTCACCTTCGTAAATTCTTCCAAACGGGATATATTGGCTATGATAAATCCCATCTTTTCACGCGTCACATAGGCAATGCGCACCCCCAGCCAATCGCCTCTTTGGGATTGGGCCCTGTAATCGGCAAGATAGGTCCTTTTCCCATCGACGGTGACCCACTGCGCACCGCCGGGTTGGAGACCAGAGTTCTCTTCCACCATGGCGGCCAATTGGCGGGGGGTATACTCCTTTTTCAACTCGAGGGCTATGACCTGGGAGAGATACCCTTGGGAAGGGTCCTGAGCCACGACTGAACCCTTGATCTCTCCCCTTTGGATTTTCCACCCCTCCAGCATCTGCACCTGATATCGAAAGTATCTATTGCGATAGACCCTTCCCTCTATTATCCCGTCCCGTATCCCCGGACCGAATACGAGGCCGTTCAGTTGGGAGACGTATCGGTTATGATCTACGGTGAGATCCGTGCTCGCGCCGTCGGTCAATTCCTGGGTCTGCGCCTGGGTCCTCTCTATCCGATGGGGGGTGGGGGGATGTGAGGCAAACAACTGCTCAATGAGATTAGGGGTCCTCTTCTCCATTCCCTCCAGGATCCTGAAGAACTCCGCTATCTCCTGAGGGTTATAACCCGCCCTGTACATATACTGCGTTCCCAGCTGATCAGCCTGATGCTCGTCCTTTCTGCTGTAGCCCTGAAGGATGGCACTGAGGAGCAGATTGGTGCCCAATGCCAGCCCTTGCGATTCGGTAGCCACCGCTACCCCGAACAGGATGAACTGGGCCCCGATGGCCTTCTGGTATCTCTTAACACCATGCCGTGCGGCTACATGGCCGGTCTCATGGCCGAGGACACCGGCAAGCTGCGCCTCGTTATTGAGGTAGGCCAGCAATCCCCTGGTGATGTATATATAACCCCCCGGTAGGGCGAAGGCATTGAGGACGGGGGAATCAACTACCATATAGTGGTGCGGTATGTTGCTTCTATGAGAGACCAGCGCAATCCTCTGCCCCACTTGATCGATATAGCTTTGCAGGGATTGATCATCATAGTCGCCAAACTGTATCAGGACGGCATCATGGCCGCTCCTCCCCATCTCGATCTCGTCTTGATCGCTGAAGAGCATAACCTCCTTCTTCTGGGTGACCGGGTTGACGGCGCAACTTGCCATAGCAAGGAGCAGTATGATGGCAAGTGAGACCTTCTTTTTGGTAATCATCGCCCCCTTCCTCCTTTGGCTCTCAATCATTAGACCATTTTTGATCCCATTTGTTCACTATAATATTATATATCATAACTTCTTCCGTAGCGCCAGTCGCCTTTGAGAGGATCGGAAGCATCTCTCCGCCTCGGTGGACAGGCCGGGGCTTAAAGATTTGAATTGACATATGGTGGGAGATCGTGATAAGGGGAAGCGTTATCTTACGTGCTGACCTTGAACCGTTATTGCACGGGGGGTGCAATGATCGCTGCCTGTAATCAGACTGATGAGGGCACGGTTCTTTTTTCCGTTCTATCGCTCACACAAAGCTACAAAGGCCACAGAGATTTTTTATTTTTTTGTTCTCCTTTAATTTTTTGTGTTCTCCGTTATCAACATTCAGGTTACTGACTTCTAACTTCTGTCTCCTGCCCCCTGAATTCTGTCTTCTGACTCCCGACTTCTGACTTTAAGGAGGTTTCCTTTGAAACGGCTGACATTACTATTAGGCACTGTGGTTCTGTTTGGGGTGGTGTTCCCTTCTTCTGCCCCCGCAATGCCCCCTAAAGACGAAAGGGGTTTTTACGTCGGGGGAACAGCAGTGCCCGGCCCGTTTGCAATGCCCGCCTGCTGTCGTAGTTATTTGGTAGACAAGGGTTGTAATGAAAATAAGATACTATCCAGGTTTTATTATGTATTTCTTCACGATAATTATCCTTGTGGTTATATGCCACCGGATGGGCACAATTGGGTTGATTGTGGACAGGTGTATCACTGGGTTAGACTTGTTCCGGGATATCCGGGATATTGTATCCTTTATCGCGTGCTTTGGAACCAGCAGGCAGGCACTTATGATCCACAAACATATGATTTTGATGGTGATAATGTCCCCGATTATTATGACCGTTATCCTGCAGATCCAACAAATCAAGAGGAAAAGGGCTGCGGCAATGACAACACCAAGACCGCGTATCATAATCCATCAAAGAAAATAAATAACAATATGGGCATAGGCATGCCTGGTCTGCTCATCAACCTTGCCCATCTCAACTTCGTCCTGACGGACACGGATCTCGCGTATCAGGATCATGGCAGGTCCATACAGATCGTTCGCACGTACAACGCCTACAGCACCTATGAGGGGATCTTCGGCAGGGGCTGGACCTTTAATTATGGGGTGCGCCTCGTTATTGATGCATCAGGGAATGTGACCCTCGTGCGCGGCTCAGGCGCTGAGAAGCTCTTTACCCGTAAGGCAGACGGCACCTATGCCCCGCCCAAAGGGGTCTATGATAAGCTCACCAAGAACCCTGACGGGACCTTTACCCTGTGGGTCAAGCGGACACGGCTCACCTATGCCTTTACGGCAGCAGGGGTGCTCACCTCGGTCACCGACACCAACAACAACACCGTGACCCCCTCCTATGATGCCACCGGCAGGCTGACGGCCATCACCGATTCTTCAGGCAGGACGATCTCTTTGAGCTATAACGCCGAGGGTAAGGTAGCAACCATCACCGACCCTGTAAACCGCCAGGTCACCTTCACCTATGAAAACGGCACTATGAAGTCCTCCACCGACCTCGCCGGGGTCACCACGACCTTTACCTACGCTGCCAATAACCTCCTCACTGGCATGACCACCCCCAACGGCACCACCTCATTCACCTATCAGGACTACCCCTTTGGCAGGCGACTGGCTACGGTCACCGATGCCGAGGGCCAGACCACGCACTATGCCATCGATGCCCCGAACTCCGAGGTCCTGCTGACCGACCCCCGGGGCGCCACGACCCGCTACGGGTATAACTATGACGGCTATACTACGTATGTCACCGACCCCCTGGGGAATACCATTGCCTATGGCTATGATGCAGCAGGCAACCGGATCTCCGTCACCGACGCCAACAACAACAAGACGGCAATTGCCTACGACACCCGGGGGAACATCACCAGGATCACCGATCCCCTGAATACAGCCACGACCTTTGCCTACGACGCCCGGGACAACCTCATCCAGACCATCGATCCCCTGGGCAGGGCCTATGCCTACACCTACGATACCAAAGACAACCTGACCAGGATCACCGATCCCCTGTCCCAGCAGACCAATTTTGCCTATGACACACAAGGCGAGCTCATCTCCCTCACCGATGCACGGGGCAACACCGCCACGTTTGCCTATGACCAACAAGGCAACCTCCTCTCCGTCACCGATCCCTTAAACCATACCGCCTCCTTCACCTACAACCTGATCGGCAAGCGGGAAAGCGCCACTGACCCCCGGGGCAACACCACCGGCTATGAGTACGACCCTTTGGGCAGGCTCATCAAGCGCACTCATCCCGATGCAACGGAGTACATCATCCTTCGCTACTGCTCGGGTATTGCCGGGGTCACCGACGAGAACGGCAAACAGACCCTCTATGACCACAACGCGATCAACATGCTGACCCGGGTGACCGATCCCCTGGGGAACCAGACAAACTATGCCTATGACCCCGCCGGAAACCTCACCCAGCTTGTTGATCCCCTAACCCAGTCCACCTCATATACCTACGATGCCGCCGGCCGCCTCACGCAAACAACCTATCCCGAAGGGGCCGAAGAGTCATATACCTACGACCCGGCAGGCAACCTCATCGCCACGACCGACGCCAACGGCCTGACCACGGCATACGCCTACGATGCGACAAACCGGCTCCTCTCGATCACCGCCCCTGACCTTGCGATCACCTATACCTATGATGCGGTGGGAAACCTCGATACGATGACCGATAGCACCGGCACCACCGATTACGACTATGACGAACTCAACCGGCTCACAAAGGTCACCTATCCCGACACCACCACCATCGAGTATCTCTACGATGCGGTGGGCAACATCACGGGTGTTGTCACCCCCTTCGGCACGGTGAGCTACGGCTACTATGACAACAACCTCCTGCACACGATCACGCTGCCCGACACCCAGCAGGTGCTCTATCAGTACGACGAGGCGGATAACCTCACCGGGGTGATCTACCCCAACGGGACCGCTGCAGCCTATGCCTACGATACCAGGGACCGGCTCATCGCCCTGACCGACTTCGGCCTGGGTGATGCCGAGATCGCCGCCTATACCTACACCCTCGACGGCGTGGGCAACCGGACCAGCGTTGATCTTACCGAGCCCCTGGTCCCGAG
>CAYQOD010000012.1:0-17793 GCA_964419065.1 uncultured Thermodesulfobacteriota bacterium
AGTTGACAAATACTTAATAATTTAGCTATAATTAATCTTCTTAATTTGCTAAATTTCAATCTCTTCTATCGCTATGAAAGGCAGAATCCTGAATGAATTTAGGTACGTTGATTCGTAGATACCGCAAAGAACGGAAACTGACTTTAAAAACCGTGGCCGAAAAGGCCGGCGTCTCGGAAGGTTTTTTAAGTCAAGTCGAGAATAGCGTTAGTTCACCCTCGGTCGATAAACTGATGAGCATCTGCAATGCCATCGGTATCAATGCCGGCGACCTCCTGAACAAGATTAACAAACATGAAAAACTGGTGATCATCCGCAAATCAGAATGGGACGAATTTGAACTCCCCCATACCGGTTTTATTACCCGGCGCTTTTTCGCACCTGAGAACAGGAGCGTAATTGATAGCGCCATTCTAGTGCTCGAACCGGATAAATCTATACCTGTCCGGAAAAATATCAAAAATAGTCAGGAGTTGTTATGTGTCTTAAAAGGTTCGATTGAGCTTGTACACGGCGAGCAATCCATTCTCCTGATAGAGGGTGATAGCATTCATTTCTGGTCTGACCCGGAAAATCAACGGATTACCAATCGGAACAAAGAACTGGCTATTATCCTCTGGGTAGGAACCATGTGATGAGATGAGGGGTCAGAATGTCTTGAGCAGGTTCTTGACGACATGCGGTTCATTCCCCGGGATATAGACAGCATCGCCCTCTGCCAGCACCTGCTCTCCGCCCTCATGGGTAGCGATGGCGAGTTTACCTTTGAGGACGACCATTACCTGTGCGTTCGGGTGATCGTGCATCGGCGAGGCATGGCCTGGCGGCTTCATGAAGTGCTCGATGGAGATGTCTTCTTCACTGCAGAGGCTCACGCGCTTCCAGTCTTTTTCAGGTTCGTAACTCTCCGCACTACTGAAACGGACAATCTTCATCTATCACCCTCCCGTCGTCTCTCGTGCTTGATTCCTTTTTTAATAACAGACAACTTTTTTAGCAGGTAGATTCTCCTAAACAGAGATACCATCCATAACAGAAATTTGTCAATAATCGTTTCAAATTTTTGCTTGAACAGAGATGTAATCTCCTCAAACTTCCTCCGACAGGTCTGCAACCTGTGAGAATCAAAACACCCTTGAGCTTATTCTCATACCGTGGTATTTTCATTCACGCAAAAGATGAAGGACGTTATAGGTATCGGTGCCCTGAACCTGGACCTCATGTACGAGGTCAAGGACCTGCCAACCCTACGGCAGGAGGGGTGGCCCCTCCGTGCTGGCAGGGAGATCTCCATGCCTCCAGAGGAGTTCAGAAAACTTGTGTGGAGAGTGACTCAAACGGGGACTCTGAAGTTTCGCAGCGGGGGGGGGTCAGCGGCCAATACCGTCGTGGCCCTGGCCATGATGGGGTTTCAGACGGGATTTGTAGGGAGGGTGGGGACAGATGGAGAAGGGGAGTTCGTCCTCCGGGAGATGGCGGGGGTGGACCTATCGCAGGTCAAGAGAGAGGGAGCCAGCGGCGTCTGCCTGGTGGTATTGGATCGCCAGCGGGACCGGGCCCTCGTGGTACAGCCTCATGCCAACGATGCCGTCTGTTTTGAGGATTTTGACCTCTCCTATCTATCCACCACCCGGTATCTTCACATGAGCTCTTTTGTGGGTGACAGTCCCCTCAAGGCCCAGAGGCAGCTCATGACGGTCCTTCCCCCTGAGGTACTGGTCAGTCTCGACCCAGGGGAGCTCTACGCACGGAGGGGCCTGGATGAGATCCTCCCGCTTATCCGGAGGGCATCCGTTCTTTTGGCCACGGCCCATGAGATCTGCGCCCTTACCGGAAGGGATGACTATCGGGCCGGCTGCAGAGATATCCTCTCCCTGGGGCCAGTGGTGGTGGTCTGCAAGATGGGCCAGGAGGGGGCCTATCTCGCCTCGGGAGAGGGCGTAAAGAGGTTTCATCCCGAGGAGGAGACTGAGATCGTGGACAACACCGGGGCAGGCGATGTCTACAACGCCGGGTTCCTAGCCGGTCTCCTCCACGGTAGAGCGTATGATGATTGTATGGCCTTCGCCCATCGGGCGGCGGTGAAGAGCATTGGCGGTTACGGGAGACAGCGGTACCCGAATGCGGAGGATCTGAGGATCTTTCGAGGGGGTTGAGATGTCATTTCGTTTCGGTTGGTTCTCTACGGGGAGGGACGAGGCGGCGCGGCAGCTGTTGCAGGTGGTCTGTGAAAAGATCGATGAGGGTTTCATCCCCGGGGAGATATCCTTTCTCTTCTGCAACCGAGAACGGGGGGAGGCGGAGCAGAGTGACCTCTTCCTAGACCTCGTTGATGATCTGGGTTTAGCTGTCACCACCTTTTCTTCGCAGGCCTTCAGGGATGATCTGCGTCAGAGGGACCGTGAGCAATGGCGCTCGGCATACCACCAGGAGGTGATGGATCGGATTGCCCCGTATCTCCATGACGTCATCGTCCTGGCCGGTTACATGCTGATCGTGAGCCCCCAGATGTGCCGCCACCACACCATGATCAACCTCCACCCTGCGTTGCCTGGTGGACCAACCGGGGCGTGGGAGGAGGTGATCGATGAACTGATCAGCCAAAAGGCGCAGACCACCGGGGCGATGATGCATCTGGTCACCGAGAACTTGGACAGGGGACCGGTGGTGGCCTATTATGAGTTTCCCTTACAGGGAGGGGAGTTTACGAAACTCTGGGAGGAGGATTTCTCGGGGCGGGGTGAGCTCTTCTGGCGGATCCGCCAGGAGGGGGTGAGAAGGGAGATCCCGCTGATCATGCTCACCCTGAAGGCCCTGGCTGAGGGGGCGATACGGATACAGGACGGGAAGGTCGTGGACAGTAGGGGAGAGGAGGTAAGGGGGCTTTCCCTGACGGAAGCAGTGGAGGAGTACCTGAGGGACTAAGATGAGGATATTCATCACCGATTGCGAAGGGCCGATATCCAAGAACGATAATGCCATGGAGCTCACCGCCCATTTCGTCCACCAGGGGGAAGAGTTCTTCTCCCTGCTGAGCAGGTATGACGACTATCTCGCCTCTGTGGAGAAGCGGCCCGACTATAATGCCGGTGACACCCTGCGTCTCATCCTCCCCTTTCTCAAGGCCTTCGGGGCGACGGATCAGACGATCGAGGAGTACTCTCGAGAGCACATCCTCCTGATGCCCGGTGCCCAAGAGACCCTCCAAGGTATCAGGGGGAGGATGCCGACCTTTATCATCAGCACCAGCTATGAGCCGTATATCAAGGCCCTCTGCGAGGTCATCGGATTCCCCTTCCAGGACGCATATTGCACCAGGCTTACGCTCGACCACTACCATCTGCCCCCAGAGGAGGAGAGATATCTGCGGGAGGTGGCGGCTGAGATCGCCCGGATGCCGATGATCGAGTGGGGCGAGGAGGCACGGGGATTTGATGGTCTTTCCCTTCAGGGGCAGGAGGTGGTGCAGCGGCTCAACCATCTCTTCTGGGGGGAGATGGCTGACATGGAGATCGGAAAGGCCCTCGAGGAGGTGGATCCGGTAGGGGGGCAGGAGAAGGCAGCGGCCCTCAACGATGCCCTGCAGAGGACCGGGGCAAAGATCTCAGAGGCCCTGTATGTAGGGGATAGCATCACCGACCTTCAGGCCCTGGAGATGGTGAGGGCAGGAGGTGGGCTGGCCGTCTCCTTTAACGGAAACGCCTACGCCATCCAGGTGGCGCAGGTGGCCTGCCTGGGGAAAGACGCGGGGATCATCTCCATCCTGGCCCAGCTCTTCGCCGCAGGGGGCACGGATGCGGTGATGTCCGTGCTGGCCCAGTGGGGTGAGGAGGCCCTGCGCCGCGCCGGGATAGAGGAGGATCTGCTCGTTTACCTCGCAAGTGCCGAGATAGGGGAGGTTACCCCCGATAATCAGGCCCTCTGGACGGAGAAGAGCCAGCGTTTCCGTCGCCAGGTACGGGGGGTCCGTATCGGGTCCCTCGGATAGGAGGTATCATGAAGAAAGAACCGTTGTTCAACCTGGTATTTCTCGCTACCGTCATCCTTGCCTTTTACCTCTTTTATCGCATCCTGTCCCCTTTTCTTACAACGCTCGCGTGGGCTG
Organism: uncultured Thermodesulfobacteriota bacterium; assembly: GCA_964419065.1. Lineage (GTDB taxonomy): Bacteria > Desulfobacterota > B13-G15 > B13-G15 > RBG-16-54-18 > CAYQOD01. Next base: position 4,106 of record CAYQOD010000012.1, read on the forward strand.
TGATTTTAACCATTATTTTTTATCCCCTCTTTCAAATCCTCAACAGGGTCTTTCGCCAACGGCGGGGATTGGCCGCCATCACGATGACCATTGTCGTTATCATCGTCATCATCTTTCCCTCAGGGTTTCTGCTCAATCTCATCGCCAATGAACTGATAGATGTATACAATTACTGTGAACAGTTCATCAAAGAAGGCAAGCATCTAGCGATTTTTGAGAGCTTGAAGAAAGTAGGTCTCATTCAAAGGATATGGGAGGCGCTCGACCGCAATTTTGACCTCTCTCAGGTAAACCTCAAGACGATCCTGCTGGATAACCTGAGAAAGGTGAGTCTCTATGTCGCCGGTCAGGCCTCCAAATTCATCAAGGGGATCTCTACCGGTATCTTTCAATTTTTCATGATGTCTGTGGCGCTCTTCTTTCTCTTCCGAGATGGTGAGGCGCTCATGGCGAAAATAAAGGCACTCATCCCCTTTTCCTCTGAAGAGAGGGAGAAAATCCTGGCCAGGATGGTCGAAATGATCCAGGCCACTATTTACGGAGGAATTGTGGTGGCCTTGGTTCAGGGTGGTTTAGGGGGGTTAGGGTTCTGGATCGTAGGGCTTCCTTCGCCTTTCTTCTGGGGAGCGGTCATGGCATTTCTCTCTTTTGTCCCTGTCGTGGGTGCCTTCATGGTGTGGGTCCCTGCCTCGGTGATCCTCATCGTCCAGGGTGCCTACCTCAAGGGATTGATCCTCCTGGCCTGGGGTGGGATCTTGATAAGCTTCTCGGACAACTTTATCCGCCCGATCTTCATCAGCGGGAGGACCCGGGTCCACACCCTCCTGCTCTTTTTCGGCATTTTAGGGGGGCTGAGGGTCTTCGGTTTCCTGGGTTTTATTGCCGGCCCCCTCGTCCTCACCATCTGTCTGGCCCTGATAGACATCTACGCCTCTGCCGCTGATAAGAAACGTGGTTAATCGCGATCTGAGATATGCTATGATCAGACGCTAAAAAACCTCTGCGCGGGGAGTTCCAGGCAGGTGAGGGCCCCTCCATAGACGGCCCCGGTGTCTATACCGATCTTGTTGGGAGCTATGAACACCTGCTGCAGTGGGGTGTGTCCGAAGATCACCGTCTTGCCGAAATCGTAGGTGGAGTAGAGAAACTCATCCCTGATCCAAACCAGCTCATGGGGGTCCTGCTGTTCCAACGGGACCCCTGGTCTCAACCCGGCATGGACGAAGATGTATCGGTCCGTCTCGTAGTAGAGATGCAATCCCTGAAAGAATTCGAGATGCTCCGGGGGTACGTGGAACCTACCTCCCTGCTGAATATAGCTTCTGATGGTAGCGCCACCACCGTTGTAGAGGTAGAGCTCATAGTTCCTCCCGTTGAGCACCCAATCAAGGAACATGTCCTCGTGATTTCCTTTGAGGCAGACGACCTCGCTCAATTCTTTCTGAAGCTGGAGGATGAAGTCCACCACGCCCTTGGAGTTGGGACCACGGTCGATGTAATCGCCCAAAAAGACCACGGTATCCCCCTGCGGGTCCAGTGATGGCCTGATCTCCGCCATCATCCTCTCCAGGTGTGAGAGGCTACCATGGATATCGCCGATGGTAAAATACCTCCTCATCTACCCCTCACCCACCACCCTTCATCCCCCTCATTGTACCACCATGCGGAGAAATCGGTCTGCAGGATGGCACGAGCCACCTTCCTGCCCACCTCTGTCTGCAGTCGCTTGACGTTGTTGCGGAGCCACTCGTCGGCGTAGCGGTTGCCAAGGTCTTTGTGCTCCTTGAGTCGCAGCAGCAGGGCCAGTTGGTCGGCATCGTTGGAGAGGAGGGCCTCCTGCGTCTTTTGGGAGTTGAACTCCGCTATCAGCCCTTTGATCTCCTCGGCGAAGGGGAGCCCTGTGGCCAGATCCTCGGTCGCCCGTTCTTCATCCACCTGGACGTACTTTTTATAGACGTAGTTATGGTCACCCGTCCTGGCCTCGGGGAGATCATGGAAGAGGCACATCTTTACCACCTTAAAAATATCGACGCCTCCCTCCAACTGGGCCAGCACGTATCCGATAAAGGCGGCGCTGAAGAGGTGTTCAGCCACCGATTCCTCTCCGCTGCCCAGAAAACGGTACCCTGTCCGCGGGGTTCGCTTCAGCATCCCCGCCTCAAACAGAAGATCGGCGATCCTTTTCACGCGCCCTCCTTCCCCAAACCCTCATGATGGTTTGTCTCCTTTTCCGCCTTTAAGATATACCACCCCTCAATTTTGTCAACGTCGGAGTGCGCACCCCTGGTGAAGATGGATTTCGTCTCATTGTCTTTTCCACGGGGTTATGGTATAAGGGCCTACACTTCTGATGATCAGGGGAGGTGAGCGTGGGTGAACGGGTCCTGGTCACTGGGGCCGCGGGGTTTATCGGGAGCCATCTCGTGGATGAACTCCTCTGGAAGGGGTACGAGGTGGCAGCCCTCATACGCACCAGTAGCGACCTGCGCTGGCTACGGGGTAAGAACGTAGAGTTCGTCTACGGAGATCTGTTGCAGGGGGAAGACATTCCCTCCCTCAAGGGATTCTCCTATATCTTTCACCTGGCAGGGCTGACCAGGGCCGCACGCAAGAAGGCCTTCTTCCGGGCGAATCACGAGGCGACGGAGCGGTTGGTGAACGCGGCAGGGAAGACCAAGGGGATCAAGCGCTTCGTCTACCTCTCCACGCTGGCCGCTGCGGGACCTTCCTCGCCTGGGCGGGCGCTCCGTGAAGAAGATCCCCCTGCCCCTATTTCCTCATACGGGGAGAGCAAACTGAAGGGAGAGGAAGCGGTCCTCAGGTACAAGGATGCGATACCGGTGACCATACTGCGCCCGTGCGCCGTCTATGGCCCCCGCGATGAGTATATGTACGAATATTTCAAGGTGATCTCAAAGGGGTATATGCCCTCTATCGGGAAGGGACCGGTATCCGTGAGCTTCTGCTATGTGGATGATCTGATCTTCGCCCTGATGTTGGCTATCACGCGGGATCACCCCTCAGGGGAGATTTTTTTCGTCTCCGATGGGGAGCAATACACCTTGGATTTTTTTGCGCAGGCGGTGTCGTCTGCGTTGCGCGTCAGGGTGAAGAAGCTGCGCGTCCCGGTCTGGGCCGCTCGGATCTATGCCCTCGGGTCAGATGTGTGCGGGATGATGATGGGGAGTACGCCCTCCTTCCATAGGAGCAAATGCGCCGAAGCTATCCAGCGCAGCTGGGTCTGTGATATAACCAAGGCGAGGAAAGGACTGGGATTCAAGCCTCGCTTTCGCCTGGAGGCAGGGGTGAGGGTCGCCCTCCGGTGGTATAAGGAAAAAGGATGGTTGTAGTTGGAAAGGATATTATCTGAGATGTCTGCAGGGAACATAGCGATCCAAGAGGTCAAGACCAAGGCGGATCTCAAGGCCTTTCTCCGCTTCCCCTGGGAGATATACCGGAACAACCCCCACTGGGTTCCCCCCCTGCTCAAAGAGCAGGCCTTCCTCTTCTCACCAAAGAATCCCTTCCTCCACCACGCCGAGATCGTCCCCTATGTGGCGGTAAGGAATGACGTGGTAGTGGGGCGTATCGCCGCCATCGTCGATGAGAACTACATTGAGTTCCAGCAGGATCATGCCGGATTTTTCGGGTTTTTCGAGGCCGCAGAGGACCCCGAGGTTGCCCGTGCCCTGGCAGATCATGTGAGGGGTTACCTGCGGGAACGAGGACTCAAGGTCATGCTGGGTCCCATGAACCCCTCGACCAATGATGAATGCGGTCTCCTCATCGAGGGGTTCGACTCTCACCCCTATTTTATGATGCCGTATAACCCACCCTACTATCAGGACCTGTTGGAGGGGTGCGGTCTGAGAAAGGTCAAAGACCTCTACGCCAACCTTATGATCAACGATGGGAGCATCCCTGAGCGGCTGCTGCGCATCAGTGACCGGGTCAAGAAGAGGGCTCCAGGGCTCGTCATTCGCCCCCTCGATTTCAAGAAGCTCGAGGAAGAGGTGGCAAAGGTCAAGGAGATTTACAACGGGGCCTGGCAGTACAACTGGGGGTTTGTCCCCCTGACCGACGCGGAGATGGACCTCATGGTCAAAAAGATGAAACCCTTGGCCGTCCCTGACCTTGTTCTCTTGGCCGAGATGGAGGGGGAAACAGTGGGCTTCGCCCTGGCCCTGCCCAACTACAACCTCGTCCTCAAGAGGCTCAATGGGAGGTTGGGTCTGCTGGGGCTCGTGAAGTTCCTCTATTATGCCCGAAAGATCGATGAGATCAGGGTCTTGATCCTGGGGGTCAAGCCCGAATATCAGAAGCGGGGGATCGAGGCACTCCTTTATCTAGAGATCTTCAAACGGGGACAGGCCAGGGGGTATAAGCGGGGTGAGATGTCCTGGATTCTCGAGGACAACCATCTCATGCAGAAGGGGATAGAGGCCTTGGGGGGGAGGCGATATAAAACCTACCGGATCTATCAGTTACCCCTTTGATCCACCACGTCCAGATCCAGGGCCCGGTCAGCAGGGTTCCACCAGCAAAGGCAAATCCAGCCGCCACATCCACTACGTAATGATACCTCAGATAGATGGTGGAAAAGATGAGTAGGATGGAGATGGGGAGATAGATCCAAAAGAGGGGACGCCTGTATCGGAAGGCAAACCAGAGGGATATCAAGACCATCTGGGTGTGTCCGCTGGGGAAACAATCCCTCTGGTTGTGCTCGAGGAGGTTTATGATATGGATGATTGTTCCCGTTATAGTCCCTCCCGGTAAGGGGTTTGCTTGCAGGGAGGCCACGGCGAACCGAGGGCCGATGGTGGGCATGGCGATATACCCCAGGAATGATAGGTAGTACCCCAATAAGAGGGTGAAGACGATCACGGGAAATTCTCGCTTCCCTCCCCGGAAGTAGAGGGTGGTGATCAAGATAACCGGGATGAAGTAATACGAGGCATAGGCCAAGGAGAGCAGGTCGGTCAACCAGGGGCTTGAGACCCGCTCCAACCAGATGGCGGGGTGTATCCCGAAGAGGGCGAGGTCGATTCTCATGAGGAGGCCATCGACATCGGGGCGCAGATAGGGGATGAGGCCTCCCAGTAGTTCATAGGTGACGATGACGAAGAAGATGGGGGAAAAGTCGCATAGAAACCGGCCCATCTTCCTTTCTACCCACCTCCCCCTGACCTTTGACACGGTTAACGCTAGCAGGAAAAGGAAGGTGAATCGTACCAGGAGCGCCCACCCGTTGGGAAATCGGGGGTAAAAGAGGATGACCAACAGGAGGGTGATCCCCAGAAAGATGATGGTAAGCCCCTCCACCGGGGGTAAACGGCGCATCCCTCTCCTCCCCTGTCGAAGGTCATCACCGTATATCACCAGAGGGGAAAAATGTCAATACATAGCCTTCGGCTTCATGCACCCATGTCTCCAAAAGGGGCAGAGGCCTTTACGTGATCTTAGTTGACACCGAAGAGAAATTTTGATATCCTTTGAAAAATCGCACGGTTAACCCGATGGCGAGATCAGGATCTATACGGATATCCCTCATCGCTCTCTCCTTTCTCTTTTTCATCCTTCCCCTCACCTTTGGCCAGGAGGAAGAGATCCCGATAAAACTCCCTCCCGCAATGATCATCGGGGAGGAGCGCATGAAGATTGTGGATACCCGCATCCCCCCCGTGCCCACCGTCATCGCCCTGGGGGCCAAAGAAGAGCCCCTGGCAGATACCCAGGGGTTGAGCGAAGAAGCGGTAAAGAAGATAGAAAAGAGCTCTCCCGTTACCAAATCCCCTGGTTGTACCTATTCGACCGATGCGACCGCCTCGTTCGCCAGGCTCTTTAAAGGGGCTGAGGCGCTGTACAAGAGGGCCAAATATCACTATCACAGGAAAGAATATGTGAAGGCGTGGGAGGTCTTTGAAGAGCTCCTGGAGAAGTATCCCGAGAGCCCCTTCGTGCCCTCAGCCACCTATTGGATGGGGGAGATACGGTGGCACGAGGAGAGGGAGAGAGAGGCCTTAGCGCTCTATCAAAGGGTGTCTCAGGAGTTTCCCCAGGGTGAGTTTGCTGACTATGCCCTCTACTCGGCGGGTTGGATTTCTCTCAGGTTGGATAACCCCTCTGGTGCCCATGACCTCCTCTCACGTATGGTAGAGAGATACCCCAGCAGCCCCGTGACCCACCTGGGTATATTCTGGGATGGATATGCCCTCATCGAGATGGAACGTTGGGAGGAATCAATACCCCAGTTTGACCATGTCATCCGATCCGGAGTCCCTTTGGCGGGAGAAGCCCTCTATCTGAAGGGCGTCTGTCTCTTCGTCCTCCAGCGGTATGAGGAGGCCCTCGCAGCCATCACCGATTTTATGAACGGGTACCCCTCCCATCCCCTGGCAGGTGGGGGGATCTATCTAAAGGGTTGGAGCCTGGTCTACCTCCACGAGTATCGGGAGGCGCTGCAATCCTTCGATACCTATCTTCGACGCTTCAAGGGGGGACAGTGGGAGGATCCGGCCATCTGGGGAAGGGTGAGGGCCTGGCTGGGATTAGGGGAGTTGGACAAGGCCCTGACTGAGTACCAGGGCCTTGCCGCGCGGCATCCCCCTTCCCCCTGGGGGGACAACGCCCTGAATGAGATCGCTCGCTACCACCTCCAGCGCGGCGAGTACGCCAAGGCCATAGATGCGTATCAAGACCTCCTCCAGAGGTATTCCGAGAGCGAGATCAAGGATGTGGCCTCTCTCAGGCTGGGGGAATCCCTGTATCGATGTCAGGAGTACAGGAAGGCGACCCATGCGTGGGAGAGGTTCTTAGAGGAATATCCCGTCCATCCCCAGAGGGGGGAGGTTTACTATTGGCTGGGGGAGGCTTATCTGATGGCAGGTGAGTATAGCAAAGGGCGTGAATACCTGCTGATGACCCGGGACGACCCCCGACTCTTCCCTCGGGCCCTCTTGGCGTTGGGATGGCATGAGTTCGATACCAATCGGTGGGATGAGGCCTTGAAGACCCTCCAATCCCTCTTGAAGACGACCCCCTCCGGTCCCCTTGCCCAACGGGCAAGGCTCCTGGTGGGGGAGGCCCTCTTTAATCAAAAGGAGTATGGCAAGGCTATCCAGGTGTTCAGGGAGTTCTTGGCCCACGAGGGATCTCCTCAACTTCTTCGGGGGAGGGCGGTCTTCTATCAGGGGTTAGCTCACTATAAGAGGGGGGAATTTCCCTCGGCCGTCTCTCGCTTTGCTCACCTGCTGAATCAATTTCCTCAACATCCCCTCTTCTCCGAGACCCTCTTCTGGCTGGGCTGGTCCTATTTCCGACAGAAGGAGTTTCACCGGGCTATAGAGGTCTTCTCTCGATTGGCCAAAGAGCGACCGGAACATCCGCTCGCCCCCAAGGCCCTGATGAAGATAGGTGACAGCTACTACAACCTCGAGGCCCCCTCGCAGGCGGTAGCTGCGTACCGCAGGGTGATCAAGGAGTATCCCGAGGCGCCCGAGGTCCCGGAGGCCGAGTGGGGAGTCATTTTGTCCTTTTATCAGGATGAGAAATATGATAACGTTAAGGGGTGTATAGAGAATTTTCTTGAGAGGCACTCTGCCCATCCGTTGGGTGCCGATGTCCTCCTTTTGATGGCCGATCTGTATCGACAGCAGGGGGATCGGGCCCAGGCCGTTGAGACGTACAGGAGGATCATCGCGGACTATCCCACCCTCCCCCCGGCCGACGAAGCCAGGTTGAGGGGGGCGGGGTTACTCCTCCAGATGGAGAGGGGGAGCGAGGCGGTGCAGATCCTGAAGGAGGTTTCCCGCCAGGAGGATAACCCATACTATCCCCAGGCCATCTTCCAGCTCGGCGAGATCCATTTTCAACAGGGGGAGTATGGGGAGGCCATCACCTACTATGAGGAGCTGATGAAGATGGGCAGCGCGGGTGTGACGGGAAGAGGATGGCTCAGGGGGGCGGAGACCCACCAGGCCATGGGCTTCCCTGACAAGGCCTTGCGTGTATTGAGGGAGTTCATCACCCGCTACCCCCGGGAGGATCTGGCAGGTGATGCCTGGCTCAAGGTTGGAGAAATTTCCCTCAGCAAAGGTAATTATCACGACGCCCTGGACGCCTACCGGAAGGCCCTGACGTATGAGAAGAGGGGAGTTAAGAGCTTAGCCCAGCTTGGGATCGGAGAGTCCTATCTCCGGTTGAACGACCAGGAGACGGCGCTCACCGAACTGATGAAGGTGCACTACCTCTATCCTGATCAGAAGGGAGCGGCCGTGAAGGCCCTCCTGCAGGTTGGGGAGATCTACGTAGAGCGTGGAGAGTGGGATGAGGCTTCCAATGCCTGCCAGAAGGCCTTAACTCTTGCACCCCAGGGGGAAGAGGGGGAGAAGGCGCGCGAGATGTTGAAGAGGGTAGGAGAAAAACAGCGGAAACAATGAAGGGGTAAGGACGAGGAGGGAGAGATGTACGATCTTTTTTTCAAGGGCGGCATTTTGATGTACCCCATTGCACTCTGCTCCATTATCGCCGTGGGGATATTCTTGGAGAGGATGTGGGTCTTGCGCAGAAAGAAGGTGCTGCCCCGCGATTTCTTGATCGAGGTAGAGGATCTGGTGATGAGGAGAAAGCGCCCCGAGGCCATCAATCTCTGCAAACGTGACGATTCCTCTATCGCCCGGGTGATCAGGGTGGGGATAGAAAATTACGGCAAACGAAGGGATGTCATCAAGGAGAGGATCGAGGAGGTGGGCAGAAGGGAGGCGGCATCCCTGGAGCGGTATATCAATGTGATCGGCACCATAGCCGGGGTTTCCCCCCTCTTGGGGCTGCTGGGGACCGTCTCCGGGATGATCAAGTGCTTCAATATCATCTCAATGCAGGAGGTGGCCGATCCCGCCTCGTTGGCAGGGGGGATATCCGAGGCCCTCATCACCACCGCGGCTGGTTTGATGGTAGCCATTCCCGCCTACGTCGTCTATCGATATCTTGCAAACAAGGCGGATTCTCTGATCCTGGAGATGGAAGAGAATTCCATCAGGATCGTGGATATCGTAAAGAGCGAGGATTAGAAGGATGCAGTTTAGACAATCACGGAGGGATGATGCCAGGATTGATATCACCCCCTTGGTGGATATGGTCTTTCTGCTCTTGATCTTCTTTATGCTCTCCACCACCTTTATCGTGACCCCTGGGATCAAGGTCAACCTTCCCGAGGCCTCAGCGGAGAAGGTCTCCCACGAGAAGAAGGAGGTGAGGGTGGTCATCACCGAGGACAACAGGATCTTCTTGGAGCGAAGGCTGGTCACCATCCAGGAGTTGAGGCAGCAGTTGGCCGCAGTGGCCCAGAAGGACCCTCAGATCCTGGTCATCATCCAGGCCGATGCCAAGGCCCTCCATGGAAGGGTGGTGGAGGCGATGGACGCCGCCAAGACCTCTGGGTTGAATCGGCTGGCCATCGCTACCCAGCCTAAGGAGAAGGAGGGTGGAAGCCAGTAAGACATGGGCAGGGGTGAAGAGGATCTCTCTCTGCATCATCATTTCCCTTTTTCTCCATCTGGTGGCGCTGTTGGCGGTGCCTGATCTCTTGAAGCCGACAAAGGCGCCCCTCATCCCGGTCGCCCTCATTAAGGCCGCAGACCTCTATCTGGAACCAGTTCAGGGGGGTGGGGTGATGGGGGAGAGGGATGTTGGCCTCTGGGAGGACACCCCGGTGCAGAGGATCAGGGATGAGGTGGTGCTCAGGAGACTGTCGGAGATGGGTCTGAGCGAGGACCATCTTCCCCCCCTTCCCAAGATCAGCCTCGTGCCCACCGAGAAACTGACCGAGCAGGAGAAGATGAGGATATTGGAGACCTCCCGCTTCTATCACGAATTGGAGGAAATCATGCAGAGGGAGGAGCGTCAGGGGAAGGTCTACGATGTGCCCGGACCCAAAACGAAGGGAGTAAAGGGAGGGAAGACCCCTCTGCCACAGGATATGGAGGCCGAGCGGATCATCGCCAGCCTGAGGGAGGCGGCGAATGAAAAGGAGCGGGCGGAGAAGGTCCTGCCGGAGACTGCCACATTGGATATAAGGGGACCGGCGGCCAGCCGGAAGGTCAGCTATATTCCCCCTCCTCCTCAGGTGAAGGTCTCAGTGGCGGCCGATGTATTGCTCAAATTTTGGGTCCTCCCTGATGGTACGGTGGGGAGGGTTGTCCCCCTCGTAAAGGGAGACACCCCTGTGGACCTCGCGGCCATAAACCACATCAAGAGATATAGGTTTAACCCACTGCCCAAGGATGTTCCCCAGATGGAGATGTGGGGGGTGATCCCCGTGAAATCGGTGCTGAGATGAGCCACGCCTTCGGGACAAAAAGGAAGGGACTCGTCATCCTCCTGGTAGGACTCATCATGTTGGTCTGGTATTTTGCCCTCTTTGGGGAAAGGGGGGTAGTCAAGATCGTCCAGTTGAGGCTGGAGCGTGACAGGATTCGCAGCGATGTGAGCCAGATGCGGAAAGAGAACAAGAGGCTTCAGGAGGAGATCAGACGCCTGCGGGAGGACCCCGAATATCTGGAATCGGTGGCCAGGAGGGATCTCGGTCTGGTTAAGGAGAACGAAATCCTCTTCATCTTCGAGGATGAAGGGGACAAAAAGGAGGGGGACAAGGATTAATTTTGTGATAGCGTGCGAACGCTAATCGGTGAAGGAACTATGAAGTACGAAGGGGCCATATACCGTCCCCCCAGTGAGGCGGACAGCTTGATCCTGCAGATCACAGTGGGGTGTACCCATAATAAGTGCACCTTCTGTCCTTCCTATAAGGGTAAGAAATTCAGGATCAAGACCTTTCAGGAGATCAAAAAGGACATCGATGAGGCTGCCCAGTTCGGTTGGGCCATCGAAAAGGTCTTTTTGGCCGACGGAGATGCCCTCATCGTCCCCCAGCCGCAATTGATAGAGATTATGGACTACCTCCACCAGAAGCTCCCCGATCTGAGGAGGGTAGGGATCTATGCCAATGCCAAAGGGGTCCTGAAGAAGGGGGTGGAGAACCTGCGGGAACTGAAGGAGGCGGGGCTTGGAATCATCTACCTGGGGATAGAATCTGGGGACCAGGTAGTCCTGGATAGGGTCAAGAAGGGGACCACCTCTGATAAATTGGTGCAAGCGGGCAGGATGGTGAAGGAAGCGGGCATCAAGCTCTCGGTGACGGTCCTGTTGGGGATCGGGGGGAGGGAGCGAAGCAAGGAGCACGCCATCGCCACCGGACGGATCCTTACGGAGATGGACCCTGAGTATGTCGGTGCCTTATCGTTAATCATCGTCCCCGGAACCCCCATCTATGAGGAGATTGAGCGGGGTGAGTTCGTCCTCCCGGACCCCTTTGAGCTGATCGAGGAGCTGGGGACCATGATCGCCCATACCGATATGAACGGGCTCTTCTTTTCCAACCATGCCTCCAATTACCTTCCTGTCAAGGCCAAGATGCCAGAGGACAAGGAGACCACCCTCCACCTCATCCATGAGTTTCTGACGAGAAGGGATCCAACCCTCCTGCGTCCCGAGCACTTTCGGGCCCTGTAGCGAGGTGAGGTGAGCCAACACGGTCTTACAAACAACAATTACGTAGATCTCGATCTGAGGGTCCGCTACGCGGAGACCGATCGCATGGGGGTGGTCTACTACGCCAACTACCTGGTCTGGTTTGAGATGGGCAGGTCAGAATACTGCCGCCAGAGGGGTTTTAATTACCTCGAGCTAGAGGAGCTCGGCTACCGTCTGGTGGTGGCCGAGGCCTCCTGCAAGTACCGACAACCCGCACGGTACGATGAGCTGATCACCGTGAGGGCCTCCTTAGACTCCCTGACGAGGCGCTCGGTGGTATTCAGATACCTGGTGTTGCGCAAGGGGACGGAGGAACCCTTGGTGGAAGGAGAGACCAAACACCTCTGCGTTGATGCTGGGGGGAGGGCAAAGACCATCCCCGAGCCCTACTTTAGCCATCTCTCCTGCAGCCTACCACCTGATAACCCCCATGGGTAGAAGACTCGTTATCATCTTCCCCCTCCTCCTGATACTGGCGTGTGGGTCAAGAGATGTTCACTCCGGAAGGGGGATTAGGGTGGGGCTCGACGGGAGCATATCCACCTTGGATCCTCGCCTTGCAGTGGAGGCGCGGGCCGCGCGAATAGGCCCCCTCCTCTACAGTTCCCTCCTGCAACTGGACGAAACGGGACGATTGGTCCCTGATCTGGCCCGTGCGTGGCATCAGTTGGACGAGAGGACCTATCTCTTACGACTGCATGAGGGTGTGCGCTTCCACGATGGCAGGGAGGTCACAGCCGAAGATGTACGGAGTACCTTTGCCTTCATCATGGACCCTCGCAATGGCTCACCCAAGAGGGGTTCGTATGAATCGGTGAGGGGTATCGAGGTCGTCGATCGATACACCGTAAAGTTCATTTTAAAAGATATCTACGTCTCTTTTCCCTATGCCCTGACGGTGGGCATCGTCCCCCAGGGAAGCCCCTTTCAGCTCACATCACCACCCATCGGATCAGGTCCTTTCCTCCTCCAGTCCTGGAAACCAGGCGAGGAGGTGGTACTGGCCGCCAACCCTCACTACTTCCGGGGGAGACCGAGACTCGACTGGGTCCACTTCCGGATCCTAGCCAACACCACTACCCGCCTCCTGGAGATGAGAAAGGGAGGGGTGGATCTTCTCCAGAACTGTGTGCCCGCCTATGCGGTGAAGTTTATGCGGAGGATACCGGATGTGCGGGTCGTCGAGGAGCGAGGGATCACCTATCAATACCTGGGCTACAACATGACTGATCCGATCTTACGACACCGGGAGGTGCGCCAGGCCATCTCCCATGCCATCGACAGAGAGGCCATCATCAACCATACCCTTAAGGGACTGGCGGTGAAGGCCGACGGGGTCGTCCTCTCTCCCTTCCATTGGGTCTACGAGAGGGATGTGAGGAGGTACGAATATGACCCGCAGCAGGCGAAGCGACTCTTGGATGCTGCTGGATTTCCTGATCCGGACGGGGATGGTCCCCGGATGCGATTTTCCCTCTCCTTTAAGGCCTCCACTGACATGGAGGCCCGGGAGATCACCGAGATCATCAAGGGACACCTGAAGCGGGTGGGGGTCGGCCTGGAGGTACGCAGCTTTGAGTGGGGGACCTTCTTCGATGATATCAAGAAGGGGAACTTCCAGATCTACTCCTTGCGCTGGATCGGTGTCGTGGATCCGGATATATTCTACTATCTCTTTCACTCGAACAGCTTTCCCCCCAACGGCGCCAATCGGGGTCGGTACTGCAACCCTGAGGTGGACGCGCTGCTGGATGCGTCGCGGCGCACTGTTGACCGAGAAAGGCGCACGAGGCTGTACAGCCGCATCCAGAAGATCCTGGCGGAGGATGCGGTCTATACCAGTCTCTGGTACCGAGACAACCTGGTAGTCATCAGGGAGGGGTTTTCGGGGTTTCAGATCTATGTCGGGGGGGAATACACGTCCTTCAAGGATATGGAGGTCGTCCAACAACCTCGGGGGTATCACTGATCAATACGTACTCGCTATACACTATCGTGAAGGTCCCAGGGTCCCCCCCCCCCCCCCCCCCCCCCCCCCCCCTTTTTTTTTTTTCCCCCCTCTTGGTTTGGGGGGGGGGGGGGGGGGTTCCTAAAAA
>CAYQOD010000013.1:0-17721 GCA_964419065.1 uncultured Thermodesulfobacteriota bacterium
TAGCTCATAGATACCCCACTCCTGCCCGTATCCCCCTTGCCATCTCGCATCAAATTGGTTATAGTTATAGTAATCATATACCCCAATCCCTTTTACAACAGTGAAGATAAAGAACACCTATCTCATTCGATTGGCTCACGGCGCAGACCTCCTGGAGGCACTGATAGAGCAATGCCGACAGAAGGGGATACGGATGGGGTTTGTGTCGGTGATCGGGGCGGTTCAGGGGGCAACCATCGGATACTACGATCAAGAGGAAAAGGTCTACCGAAGCAGACAGCTTGAGGGGGGACTGGAGATAACCTCGTGCAACGGAAACATATCGCTGAAAGGCGGAGACCTCATGGTCCACGCCCACATCCTCCTTTCCGATGCTGAAGGCGCAACCTACGGGGGTCATCTCCTCTCCCCTACTACCCTCTTCGCCGGGGAGGCACTCATCCAGGAGCTGGAAGGAGGTCCCCTGGAGCGGGAATACGATGAGGTGACCGGCCTCTTTCTCTGGCGCATGGGCTGGCAAAAAACGGATGAGGAGGATACATGACCGATGTTCAAGGAGGCTGAAGATCTTTTTGAGGAGATGAGAAAACTCCACCTCCAGGCCGAACGACATTTCTCCCATCTCTTCGCTCCCAGCAAGGTCCATCCCTCTGTCGAGGGGAAGTGGCAGCCCCTGGCCGATGTCTATGAAACGGATGAGGCCTGGGTGATCAAGGTGGAACTTGCTGGCGTGCAGAAAGGTGATTTCTCCGTCACCCTCAATGAAGGGGTCTTAACGGTGAGAGGGGTGAGGAGGGATGAGTTCAAAGGGAGATGGCGCACCTATCATCAGGCAGAGATCAACTATAGTAAATTTGAGCGCAGCTTCTCGCTGCCGGGCAGGATCGATGAGAGGGATATCAGGGCTACCTACAAGGATGGGCTCCTGACCATCACCATGAAGAAGCTCTCCTCACCTCCCCGGGAGGAGACGAAGGTAACGATTGAGATCAAATAGGGGTGGAACTATGGCAGAGGAACGAGAGGAAGTCCTCGGGGTGAGCGACGAAGGTGAAGCCCCAAAGATCCCTCCTGAGCTGCCCCTGCTGCTCATGGAGGATACGGTCATCTATCCGCACACCTTAGTCCCCCTGGCCATTAGCGACCCCACGCTCGCCGCCGCTGTCGACGACGCCCTCTCACACGAACGGATCGCCGGGGCCTTTATGCTCAAAGATAAGGGAAAAGGGCAGTTTTACCAGGTAGGCTCTGCTGTGCTCATCCACAAGATGCTGAAATTCCCTGATAGGGGCATGCGCATGGTGGTCCAGGGGTTGGCCAAGATCGCCATCGAGAAGATAACTCAAGATGACCCCTTTCCCAAGGCCCAGATCCGGGTGCTCGAAGAGCAGGCGGAGCAGAACGAACAGGTGGAGGCCCTCATGCGGGCTGTCCTGGGTCAGTACCAAACGATGGTCAGCCTCGTCCCCTATATCCCCGATGAGCTCCAGGCCGCGGCCATGAACATCGAAGATCCCATCCGCTTGGTTCACTTTATCGCCACGCTGATCAGGATGGAATCTGGTCAGAAGCAAGAGATCCTCGAGATGAACTCCGCTGAGGAGAAGCTGAGGAGGGTATTGCCCATACTTCAGAGAGAGGTGGAGCTCCTGGAGTTGGGCACCAAGATTCAGTCCGAGGTCCAGGATAAGATGACCAAGACCCAGAGGGAGTATTTCCTCAGAGAGCAACTCAAGGCCATCAAGAAGGAGTTGGGCGAAGAGGATGAAGTCCAGGTGGAGATCAAGGAGTTCCGCGAAAAGATGACGAAGGCGAATCTCCCCGACTACGTCATGAAGGAGGCCGAACGGGAATTAAGTCGCCTCGAGAAGGTCCCCACAGCCTCTCCTGAATATGGGGTCATCCGGACGTATTTGGAGTGGTTGATCGAGCTCCCCTGGAGCCAGGAGACCACGGACAATATGGACCTCGAGAGGGCCAAGAAGATCCTGGATGAAGACCACTACGACCTGAAGGAGGTAAAGGAGCGGATCCTCGAGTACCTGGCGGTGAGGAAGCTGCGGGAGGAGATGAAAGGTCCCATCCTCTGTTTTGCCGGCCCCCCTGGGGTGGGCAAGACCTCCCTGGGGCAATCCATCGCCAGGGCACTGGAGAGAAAATTCGTGAGACTCTCCCTCGGAGGGATGAGGGATGAGGCGGAGATCAGGGGACATCGCCGAACCTATATAGGGGCCCTGCCCGGGAGTATCATTCAGAGCATCAGGCGGGCAGGGTCGAAGAACCCAGTCTTCATGCTCGACGAAATCGACAAGGTGGGGGCCGATTTTCGCGGCGACCCATCCTCCGCCCTCTTGGAGGTCCTCGACCCGGAACAAAATGCCACCTTCAGGGATCACTATGTCGATCTCCCTTTTGACCTCTCAAAGGCCTTCTTCATCACCACCGCCAATATCCTGGAGACTATCCACCCCGCCCTCCGCGATCGAATGGAGGTCCTGGCGCTGCCCGGTTATACCGAGCATGAAAAACGTGCCATCGCTCAAAGATACCTGATCCCCAAACAGATGGGGGAACATGGCTTGGAGGAGAGAGACGTCACCTTCACCGACGAGGGGGTCAAAAAGATCATCTCCTCGTACACCAAAGAGGCTGGGGTGCGAAACCTGGAGCGTGAGATCGCCAGAGTCTGCCGCAAGGTGGCCTTTAAAAAGGGGCAAGGGGAGAAAACAGGTGATACCATCACCCCTGAAACCCTCCGCGACTACTTAGGGCCTGAACGTTACTTCCCCGAGGTGGCCAGGCGCACCTCCCGTCCTGGGGTGGCTACCGGTTTGGCCTGGACCGAGGCGGGCGGTGACATTCTCTTTGTGGAGGCGACGAAGATGCCCGGCAAGAAGGGTCTCTCCCTCACCGGACAGTTAGGGGAGGTGATGCAGGAATCGGCCAAGGCGGCCCTGAGCTATGTGCGCACCAAGGCCGAGGAGCTCGGGATTGAGAGGGATTTTTTCGAACGATATGACCTCCACATCCATGTGCCCGCTGGTGCCATCCCCAAGGATGGACCTTCTGCGGGGATCACCATCGCCTGCGCCCTCGCCTCGGAACTCTCAGGTCGGCCGGTGAGGAGCGATGTAGCAATGACCGGGGAGATCACCCTCAGTGGCCTGGTCCTTCCGGTAGGGGGGATCAAGGAGAAGGTGCTGGCGGCCAAGGCAGCGGGGATCAAGAAGGTGATCCTACCGGCCCGCAACCGAGGCGATGTGGAACAGATCGGCGAAGAACTGCGGAAAGGACTGAAGTTCGTCTTTGTGGAATCCGCCGATGAGGTCTTCACGATGGCCTTGGCCGACTCGGCCGGTGCCTCCCACAAGACGCAATAGAAGGCTACAAGACCAACCATGGCCCTGCGCGAGATAGCCCTCAAGAGAGAGGCGGAGAGCATAAGGCGCAACCTCAAGGGGGTTTTGCACACCGTCAAGGACAGGTATGATGAGTTTCGGGAGATGTGCAGGGTCTTCAATCCAGAGAAGGGTTACTCTTCCATGACGGTCAGGGAGATCAGGGACCGGTTTAAAGGGGTCAACGCCAAACTTGCTGAGGCCCGATCCCTGCAGCAGCTCTTGAGGGGAAAATACAAGGGCTATGCACAAGTGGACACAGGGATACAGAGGGAACTGGAAGAACTCGTCCTCATGTACAAAAAGGATTACCGGTACTTCGAGCATAATCGGAGCATGTGGGAAGAACGCGAACGGGGGCAAAGAGGGCTGCCCACCAGCATCCTCTCTCACCTCCACGATATCTACAGCGAACACCCCCCTCCTCCTTCCGTCATCATCTGCTTTCGCGGCGATCCCTCCTCCTTGGAGACGGTGAAGCAGAGGCTCAAACTGGGCAGACGGGACATCTACGAGCAGAGGGAAGGGGAGGCCTGGGTGTTGCTGACGGGGATAAAACCCTTGGAACCCTCCCTCCTCAGGCGCAAGCTCATCGAAACCCTCTTTCAGGGCGTGGCCGGTGAGATCAAGGGAGCGGCCATTCAGATAACCCACTGGGAAGAGGGGAGTGAGAAGACCTTGCGAGATATCAGTGGGGCCCTCGCTGAGGTAAAGACAGGGGAGATCAATGTCCTCTGAGCTTCCCCCGGAGCTGGCCGCAGGCGGCTGAGATATCCCCTCCCCGGCTCTCCCTGAGAATGGCGGTGTATCCACCCTCCATCAGGATCCGCTGAAATTGAAGGATATCTCCGTCCTTGGATCTCTGGAGGGCTATGCCCGGACACTCATTGAAGGGGATAAGGTTTATCTTAGATCGTATACCCCTGAGGACCTGGATCAACCGTGTGGCATCCGCCTCGCCGTCGTTCACCCCCCGAATCAAGACATATTCGAAGGTGATCCTCTCCCTGGGGGGGAGGGGGAGGGAACGGCACACCGCCAGCAAGGATCGCAGGGGGTATCTCCTGCTGACGGGCATCAGGTAGCTGCGAACCTCCTGGGTAGTGGCGTTCAGGGAAACGGCCAGTCGGCACTGAGCCCCCTCGGCGAACAGCCTCTTCATCTGCGGGATGAGGCCCGCTGTGGAGAGCGTGATCCTTCGGCGGGAGAGGCCGAGGCCTACATCCGAGGTCATGATCCTCAAGGCCCGTGTGACATTTCGGTAGTTGGCCAGGGGTTCCCCCATCCCCATGAGGACGACGTTGGTGACCTTCCCCTCTGTATGATCCGGCTCCTCGGTCACTCCTAAAATCTGGCTCAGGATCTCCCCGGCGGTGAGATCTCGGGCAAACCCACTCCTGCCGGTGAGGCAGAAGCGACATCCCATGGCGCACCCTACCTGGGTGGAGACGCAGAGGGTGAAGCGATCATTATCGGGGATGAGGACGCTCTCGATCTGATTGCCGTCCGACAGGCCAAAGAGGTATTTCATAGTCCCATCTAGGGAGGTCTCCACAGTCACGGTTTGCAGGGAGGAGATGCGGGCCGTACGGCCAAGCCCCGCGCGCAGCTCCTTGGCGAGATCGGTCATCTCATCAAAGGAGGAGGCCCGATGGCGGTAGAGCCACTTCATGATCTGCCGGGCCCGGTATCGCTCCTTGCCGAGTCCGGCGATAAGGGCCTCTAATTCCTCTATGGAGAGGTCTTTCAGGTCTGTCAAAAACGGTTGAGCTTCCATGTCCGGAGAGCTGTCCTCCTTATCCGATTGCTGCAACGCTATCGTTCCACGTGGCCCATTACTCGAGCCCATGCCATGCCCAAGTATTCATGAAATGCACATTCTGACTTCTCCAACCCACTGGCGCTCGGTACTTGTGCCCATCTCTGAGCACCTCTCACCAGGTAATAGGTAGGTGCAGGTATGGGATTGAGGGTTTGGCCTTTGAACAACGAGACGGCGCGTTTCATGTGAGAGGCAGAGGTAACCAGCACGAAAGGTCTATCCTTTACTATCCCTTTCATGAGCAGTGCCTCCTCAGTTGTATCTCGGGGTCGTGGCTCGACGATGATATCTCTCCCCGGTACTCCTATGGATTGTGCAATGTTGTACATAACGACGGCATTGGAAACTGGATCACTCGCTCCCCACCCTGACAGTACGAGCTTACTGCCGGGGTGCTCCTTGTAGATGCGAATCCCTTCAATCAACCTCGCCAATGAGACAGAAGATATCTGGCTCGTGAGCGGTAATCTCTTGTCCGATAAATGACCTCCACCTAAGACCACCACAAACGCAACAGGTCTCCCCGAGGCCTCATATCGCGGATACGCCTTTTCGAGGGGCGTTAAAAGACTATTGGCCAATGGTCCATAACTCATCAGCCCTATCGCGAGAAACGCTGCGCTCGTTAGCACCTTGCCCCATCGCTGTCGTTTCGTAAACCATAAAAGGAGCAGACCGATCACTGCGATCATCAGCCCCATTGGTAAGGGCATGAAAACGATCGACGCTATCTTCTTTACGGCAAACATCACGTCCCCTTCCTATATCGGTATTGTCTCCCCGGTTCGCAGAGGCATACCCCCAACCCCGGGTACTTCACCTTCATATAATCCACGAAGAGTTGCGGATCAACGGTGTTCTTGCTGAACATGCCGTAGTGCGCCGGGACCGTCAACCCCGGTCGTAAGATCCCAGCGAGGTCAGCGGCCTCTTGATAGGTCATATTGCCGATACATCCTGCCGCAAGGCGCCGTGCGTCCCTTCCGTTGATCGGGAGGAACACGACATCCAACCTCCACTGCTTGAGCGTGGTCTGCAGCCCCTCGTAGAGACAAGTGTCGCCGGAATGATAGATGGTCAGGCCGTTGCCTTCGACGATATAGCCGAGATACGGGTAGTGACCAGTCGTGAGATCCTGGTCCAGGAATTCATGGGCTGCTGCAATACCGGTTATGGATATGCCGCCGACTTCCACCGTCTGATCGTGGTCCATCCCGATCAGGTGCTCAGCGTCGATGCCCAGGTCTCGTGAGAGGTCGGCCCGCAACAGTTCGGGGACGGCAAATCTGGCCTTCGACGCCACCGCCCCCATATCCTTCCACGCCGTGCGGTCAATATGGTCGGTATGGTCGTGGCTCCCCATGATCAGATCAGCGTTCGTCATCTCCCCTGGGACGAGGAGCGGTGGGATCAGGCGGTCGGGTCGCTCGGAGAGGAACGGATCAAAATAGAGGGTCCTTTCGCCCAGCTTTAAGACAAAGCTATGCTGTCCCAACCACCAGAACGCGCACTCACCGTCGTGCAGGACACAACCTTCGATATCGGCGATCAACTGATCATGACACAGCATAACTGATCACTGTATAATGAGCACTCACCGGCAGACATACCATCTCTCCGGAGAGAGTACAAGGATCTCCGTGGGGTACCATCCCTTCACCGTGCCACGTTGACCGGTATGGGTTTGATGACTTTCGCCAGGGCTGCCGAAGTGATTTCGACCAGAAGGCCCCTTCTGCCCGCATTGATGAATATCCTGGGGAGGCTGAGGATCGACTCCTCGCAATAGATCGGGAGGTGCTTCCTTGTCCCGAACGGCGAGATGCCGCCCACCATGTAGCCCGTGTGCCGCTGCGCATCCCTGGAACTGCACGGGTTGACCGCCTTGGCCTCCAGGGCCCGCGCCAGGGTCTTGGTTGAGACCTGCTTGTCCCCATGCATCAAGACGAGAAAGGGCCTCCTCTGATCATCCTCCATGACCAGGGTCTTTATCACCACGTGTTCATCCAGGCCCAGCTCTCGGGCTGCCGACTCAGCGACATCCGTGTCATTATACTTATAGGGATGCTCTACAAACGGTACCCCACTTTCCCGCAAGGCGCGGATGGCAGGGGTTGCGGTGGTCCTGTCTTTTGTCATTGGTCCTTAATCCCTGTAGCTCTATGGATGAAACAATGTCTTCTGCACTTGGATGATACCGTTTTACCGAGGTAATTGCAATGAGTAAGGCCACACAGGCGTAACGCTTTACATGAAAGATGAGGCAAGGCCACTGAAACATGTGACAAAAGACAGCTCGTAGAGGCAAAAGACCACCACAGGTCGACCCCCAAGACCCTCCCACCACTTTACCCGGAGGTAGTGGTCTGTTCCTTAGGGACAGAGGATACATGTATCAGTTATTCTGGTCCTTTTACGGGCTTCTCCGCACCTCCATGGCAACTCCATCCCCTAGGTGCTCAATATTGGCATAATTTTTGCTGTAACATTTTAGTTGATTTACGAAGAGAAAATGGTTTATAAAGAGAAAGGGTTGCCAATGAAGCCCAAGAAATCATCCAGAAAAATACTCATCATAGCACCACTTCTGTTATTGTTTTGTATCTTTCAGACCGGATGTGAGTATGCCGGCTCCCTCGCCTTGACAGGCGTTACCATGGGGATCGCCTACTATTACACGAATGTCGCTGACCAGACCTTCTCCTTCGACCTGGAGAGGATGAACAGGGCCTCCTTGATGACGCTGAAGCGGCTGGGGTTTGCAATCCGTGATCAAACCATCGAAGAAGAGGAGCGGAAGATCAAGGCGGAGACAGAAGACCTGGATATCATCATCAAGTTGAAGTGGATAACCCACACCTGCACCAAGGTAACGGTAAAGGTCAGGGAGGGGATCAAGATGGATAAGGCCACCGCCCTGGAGCTCATCGTGCAAACCGGCGAGATGGCCGAGAAACTGACTGACACAATAGGTACGTACACCTTTAAAGTAGCCATCGCGCCCCTCGACTGGCCCCTTACCAGGGATGAGATCGAATCAATCGACAGCCTTCCTCCCAAAGAGGCCATCCGCCAATACCGCGTTGCCAGCTCACCGTACGTGGTCAATGGTAAACAGTATGTCCCCGTGTCCGTGGCTGAGGCACGAACATACCGGGAGAGGGGTCTCGCCTCCTGGTATGGGGACACAGCCCCGCAGGAAGAAGGTAGTTACATGACCGCAAACGGCGAGGTCTTCGATCCCAAGGGGCTCAGTGCTGCCCATAAGTATCTGCCCCTGCCCTCGTACGTGCGCGTGACCAACCTCAGAAATCATAGATCCATCATCGTCCGGGTCAACGATCGCGGACCTTTTGTCAGTGGCCGTATCATCAACCTGAGCGCCGGTGCGGCCAGGAAGCTCGGCTTCTACAAAAACGGGGTCGCGCACGTCCTCGTCGAGACCATCACGGTCGAAGAGTAGGCAATCCTCCATGGAACCATAAAACAGGGCAAGCCCTGTTCGGCCTTTCTATTCGCCCGAGACAATTTTAACTGATCAAAAGAGCCAAACAAAGACACAACCCCCTTTGCCTTTCCACCGTACTCAATCACCGGTTGGAGTTACGGTGGCACCCTCAATCATCAAGATCACCGTTCGTTCTGGAGCCCTCGTTCGATGCAGCACACCTTTTGGCACGGTAAATCCCTGTTGAGGGGTGAGTTCAACCGCTCTACCTTCCACATCGATAAACAACCGTCCGTCAACCACATAAAAGCACTCATCCTCCTGCTCATGTTTGTGCCAATGAAATTCGCCCGCAATCACGCCGATGCGTACGACGCAGTCGTTTACCGCACACAAGGTCTGATTAAACCACTGCTCCGTGCACTCCTCTTGTATTTTCCAAACATCAAATACTTCCAGGGGTTTGAACCTAATGTCCGTGGAAATTGAGTATGAGAACTCGGAACTCATCAATAACCTCCCTATTATTAATAGACTTTTGTTTCCAAACTTCTTCTGATAGATCACTCATGTCTCGTACCGTAACAATTGATATCTGAAACGAGTATACCGTCGCTTACAATAGAAGACGCGACAAGGGCGTAGAGTAAAACGTGCCTTGGACTACCGATAGAGTCTGGAAGGGTAAAAATAAATGTATGAAAACATGACCGTCCCCTCGTTTGCCCTCGTTTGCCACAACTTCTCAAGGCAAAGAGCGAGACCCTGTCCCTTCTCTGTCCGGTTGCGCTCGGAGTTACCGTCCCCCTTATTTCTTCTGCTTATCCGATATCAGGAAGCCGACGGCAACGATCCCCCCCCAGAATAACAGGGCAACGGTAACGTAAGACAATGCGGCCCCTATCTGCTCTTATTTCTTCTGCTTATCCGATATCAGGAAGCCGACGGCAACGATCCCCCCCCAGAATAACAGGGCAACGGTAACGTAAGACAATGCGGCCCCTATCTGCTCTTGGTTCTTCGCCACCAGATACGATCGGTCTTCCACAATCGCCTCATATTTGTCCTTCTTGCAACTGTGAAAGGTTACTGAGAAGAACCCGAACAGAGATGGCAACATGATGCCGACAAGGAACAAGCTCCTCATAATCCTGCCGAGGCGTCCCCCGGGTGCAGTATCAGAGAGGGTCCTGAAGCTACGCCGCAGGAGTGCGTACGTTGCGATTGCCAACCCCAGACAGCCGGCTCCAACGACGAAGTAGGAGACGATGAGATACTGTTCGTTACCCACGTTTCCGCCTGAGCACTGCGACAAGAATCGTGACGATGAAAAGGTATCCTACCAAGAACAAACATATGTTGCCGAACGCGGAAGACAGCCCGTCACCTACCCGCCAGACATACTCCATGAAAGCGGCCCCGTCATTCAGAGTAAAACCCGTCTTCAGCGTCGCGGACAGGGCGATAAAGAGAAGTCCTATGAGTAAAATGCGCGTATAGAACGTCGTGCCCGCAGGGAGCTTGATCGTCTCGTCCAAGAGACCGCGGAGACTCGTGCGAATGAGCAGGTGCACTACTATCGCCGTGGCCAAGGCCAAGATGAAAAGCACCGCAAATCCAAAGATGTTCTCAACCATTGTCTCACCCCTCCTTATGCGTGGCTAATTTGCTTGATACTGATTTTTTGCGTACTATTATGGTACGGGGTTAATTTCTTGCAATAATGCACTACTGAAAACAAACCTGTCAACACTAAAAAACGAAAGGCCCGTTGCCGATTGCAGGGGAGAATGCGAAGAGAACAATGCAACATGAGACAAAAAACAGGCTGGAAAGGCGTGTGAATGAAGTAGAGTATGTGATGGGGTGTGGGTTACAAGGGTAATTTTTCAACACCGTCCCCTTGGTTCGTCAATAATCTTCTGTTGCACGGTTCTTTCTAAGTCGATTTCAATGAAAAGTGAGACAAATTCCAGCCGTGCGAGGGCCGAAAAGGTACTCATTTTATTGTTGTTGCATCCGCTGCAATAAAAGTTCCAGGGCTGGGGTGCAAAGCTATTGAATTATTTAACCAGGACGTCCCGCCCTTTTCCTCCTAGACCTCTTCTGCTCGCCAGGATAAAACTTTTTCTCTTGGTGGTCAGCATAGTGGACGGCCTGTTTTTTAATCCGGTTTCCCCACCATCACCAGGGCACCCCAATAAAAAGGATTAGGGTGTTTCTTCTTTATATTGAGTCGGGCCTGTCGCAGGGCTTCCGCCTTGGACCTCTCCACTCCCATCTGGGCGTAGAACTCTTGCATCAGATCCACCGTCTCTTGGCTTGGGATCTTCCAGAGGGTCATCACCACCGTCTTGGCCCCCGAGAGGATGAAGGACCGCTTCAGGCCGAAGACCCCTTCGCCGCTCTGCACCTTGCCTACCCCAGTCTCACAGGCCGAGAGCACTACCAACTCAGTCCCCTTGAGGCTCAACCCCAAGATCTTCTCAGCGCTCACCAGGCCCTCATCGCTTCCTGTTCGCAGGGAAGTATTAGCTCCCGCAAGGGCAATGCCGGAACGGAGCATGGGATTTTCGATCCCCAGGTCCGGGGTCATCTCCCTGTGCAGAGAACCCCACATCGCCCGGTGGCGCTCCTGAACCACCTCATCGGGGAGGAAATAGCCGTGGGCCGATAGATGCAGGACCCTCGGGGAGGGGGAGGCATAAAGCACCGCCTCCAGAGCCTCTTTGTCCTGATAGTTCCTCACCGGAAGGCGGTAGCGATGCCGCAGGACCTCTTCGATCTGATCTGCCTCCACCTTGGTCTCGAGGAGCCTCTTAAATTGCAGGCTTCCCGCATCTCGTGAAACTCCTCCCCGCCGCTTCGATCCCTTGACGCCCAGCGCCTGGCTCATCTTTTCTACCTCCTCGGAGCCCATGTCATAGTCGGGGTTCGCCATGAGGAGTGCAGGGCCCTGGGCCACAGAAGCGTCGTTGAATCGCACGATGTCCCTGCCGGCGCCCACGTAGGTGATGAGGTAATCCTCCAGGAGTCGTTTGCCTTCCGGGGTAGGGAGGACCTCAAAGGGCATCAGGTTGAGGTTGCCGTCAGGGCTCAGAAAGAGTTGCTTCCTGCCCTTCAAAGAAGGCATAAGGGGTTGAAGCACCAGGGCATAGATCGTCCGGGCCGCGTCCTCCTGGGCTCTCGCGAGCTGCTGCAACTTTGGGCTCTCGACCTCCCCCAACTTCTCGAGGTATTGCCCCAAGCCCTCCATCGCCTGGAGATAAGTGTTTATGTATTGATCCACGGCTCCTGCCGGTCCCAGGTCAAAGAGCTCCACCTCGGGGGGAGCCGTGGGCAGGAGCACAAACGCCAGGTAACGGGGCGCGCCGAATGTCCGCCTTGAAAAGTCATAGTGTCTGATTCTTGCGAAGTCGATATAGACCGAACCTTGAGGCAGGATCCTAGAGAGGCTTGGGACATCTGCCTTCCCCACGCTTTTCTCCAGGGCGAAGTCCTGGCTCAGTCGGCTCAGTTCCACATCCAGGGAGTCTCTTTGTCTCTCCAGTTCCGAAAGCCGCATCCGATACTGTTCGAAGCTCATCTTCTCAGGCCGGGACAACTGGAGGCTCGCTAAGGTCCGTCGGGTGTTGGTTAATTCTTCGAACTTCTTCTGGATCTCAGGGTCCTTGGAGGAGTAAGCAGCCTCCAGGTATCGACCCTGCGCCTCCAGCACCACTCCCTTCCAGCGGAGCCAGGCATTCAGGGTATCAATGCGGGCGGACGGGTCGGAGGCCAGATACTGGGAGGTGTGGGAGAGATAGGCGTGGATATAGAACTCGGTCTGCCTGACATAGGTTAGCTTCTGCTGTTCTGACATGGCGAGGAACACATCCTCCCGGGTTTTGTCGTCGATCTGGCTTGCCCTGTTGAAATGCCGGTGGCTCGCTCGGTGTTCGCCTGTACAGGCATACAGCACGGCCAGATTGCTCATGTCGGTTGCAACACGGGGGTGCTCTTCGCCCAAGAACTTATTGTTGATCCCCATGACTTTCTCTAACAGGGGCCAGGCCTCGGCATAGCGGCCCATCTGCCAATACAGCACGGCCAGATTGTTCATGCTGCTTGCTACATCGGGGTGCTCTTCGCCCCAGAACTTCTTCCTGATCTCCAGGGACCTTTTGCAGAGGGGCTCAGCCTCAGAATATCGACCTGTCTCTCCATACAGCACGGCCAGATTGTCCATGGTGATTGCTACATCGGGGTGCTCTTCGCCCCAGAACTTCTTCCTGATCTCCAGGGACCTTTTGTAGAGGGGCTCAGCCTCAGAATATCGACCTGTCTCTCTATACAGCTCAGCCAGATTGTTCATGCTTTTTGCAATGAGGAGGTGGTCTTTATGCAGGAGTTTCTGTTGTATCTCCAGGGACCTTTTGCAGAGGGGCTCAGCCTCAGAATATCGACCTGTCTCTCCATATAGCATGGCCAGATTGTTCATGGTGATTGCTACATCGGGGTGCTCTTCGCCTAGGACCTTCTTTCCGATCTCCAGGGACCTTTTGTAGAGGGGCTCAGCCTCAGAATATCGACCCAAATTCTTATGCAGCACGGCCAGATTGTCCATGCTGATTGCTACATCGGGGTGCTCTTCGCCTAAAACCTTCCTGCGGATCTCCAGGGCCCTCTCGGCATACGGGACGGCCTCCGCATACTTGCCTGCGGCGTAGAGTTCTTCTACCGTTCGAGTGAGGGTCCTTGCTTCTTGAAGCTCTACCTCCCGCTCTGGGACTACCCTGCCAGGCTTTACCGGTTCGCCTGCAGCCGCCCACCAGTGAAGACTGAGCAGCAGTAGAAGCAGAACGATCAGTGTGCTTCTTGTCCGCATAACGTCTCCTTGGTCTGCCCGCGGTCACGCTAATTGGCAGAAGGCCACCAAGTCGATCAGTTTGGAATCCCGTGCTCGAACAAAGGCCTGCCCCCCGGGCTTACCTGAAACGGACGGGACACCTCGTGTGTTCCGGTTGTCGGCAGCAACAGTCCTGTCCCGGCCCGACGATCTGAGTTTCAGTTTGTCCTTCAGCTCGATGAGGATGGTCAGAGCCCTTGTGACTTCCTGCACCCCCTCACCGATGATCCCCAAATAGGTCCTCATCTTCAGGACCATGTGGTACATCGTCTTTCTCTCCCAAAACCGCTCCTGGGCAGCCTGCATGATGAACTCGTTCATCCACAATGCCGCCAGGTTCGGGGGGACGGTGGATTGATCCTGATAGAGGTAAGGGGGCTCCGGCTTGTCCCCGCTCATCGGTTTCAGAAAGGAAACGATGTAAGGGCCACCCTGGTGATCGCCTTCGAGTTTGTTCAGCAACGTCTGGGCACGGTCATAGTCATAGTTCTCCAGCACCCAGGCAGCCATTTCTGAGTAACTCTGTTCACTCATAGTACTTAATTCGCCCAGTAGTAGGTTCTTACCGGGAGCTCTTTTGAGAGGCAGGTAGGTGATGTTGATCTGCTCTTTCTCTTTGAGGAGTTCGAAGAGTTCAGTAACATGGGATAATCTTAAGTAGGCCCTGATTGTGCTAAGGTATCTTTCCCGTTTCGATTCGTCGGGGCGAGAGGCTAAAAGCAAATAACTGTAGAGACCATATCCTTCGTCTTCCTTTTTGTCTCTCAAGAGGAAGGCCCGTCCGGTCGTATATTTTCCCCCCTTCAAATCCAGGGGTTTGATGACGACTACCTCCAACTGGGCGGTCCCGAAATGGCCCTGTGCATCGGTGACTCGTACAGTGAGTCGGTAGACGCTCGGTTTCGCCCCGGCCAGATTCCATTTGACGTGGGGTCCGGTCCCCTCGATTCTCCCTGCCGTCACTGTCCAGGTATAGTGAAAAGATTCATCGCCTTTCGGATGAGTATATACCCGAAGATCGAGGGGCTCGACAGTATCGACGAATAGTCGGTCAGAGCTGCACATAACAAGCAGGGCCTCTGATGGAAGAGACCCCTGTACATCTTCGGCACAGAGGTATCTGTGAGGACCATTTGCAAGAAAAACTACTCCGATCAGAAAAATAATAGCGACGCTAATTCTTCTGTTCATTTTTCCCCTCCTTTTTCATGCGCTTCTTGATCCAATTAAAAGCGAATACGCCTATGGCACAGATCACCACCACCGCTACTGTGGCTTTGGCATCGAGGGGCATCTGGACGAAATAAAAGAAGAGCCACACAATTAAAGAAATTACAGCAATAGGTAAAATATTAGGGAACTTCAAGGTCACCTCCTTTATCTTTCATCACGGAAGTTTAGCATCAGGTCTACACTATTACCATGGGGGGGCGTTGTTGAATTCATTCACTTCCCTTCTTCAGATTCTATGGTGTAAATAGCCTTGGCAACCGCTGAAGTGCAAACCCCTACATGCCTCGCTATCTCCGCCATCGGAATTCCTAAAATGAAATATTTGAACAACGTTCTGCGTGAGTGGTGCGGTTTGCCGCACCCGTCTCCAACTGATAGTTCAAGTAAGCCGCTTCGCGGCAGATACCTACTTTTGTAGTCCTTATTAAAATTCTCCTCAGCAGTTCATTCGACAAGCCTTAATACCATTCTGTCAAGTATGATACCTCCAAACCCCTCCTCATGGGAAGGGGTAATCCCTCATTTTGGAGAAAGGAGAAGTATCATGAAGACAGAGTGGTATGACAAAACGATCCAAGCTCTTCAACTCAATGGCAAGGGGGAACGGACTCAGCAGGCCTACGCCCGCTCCGTCCGCATGCTCACCCAGTTCTACGGCAAATCCCCCGATCTGATCACCGAGCAGGAACTCCAGGAATATTTCCTCCACCGCAAGAACGTCGATCACTGGTCCCCAAATACCATGCGCATCTGCTATTGTGGCATCCGCTTCTTCTACGAACACGTCCTCCAACGCAACTGGCACATCCTCGGAATCCTCCGAGCCCAAACCGAACGACGACTGCCAGCCGTTCTCAGCCGTGAAGAAGTCCGATCCATTCTTGCCCAGGTCAAAACCTTCCAGAATTACGCCTATCTTTCCACCGTCTATTCCTGCGGCTTGAGACTCCACGAAGCTCTCCATCTCGAAGTCTCCGATATCGACTCCACCCGCATGATGATCCATGTGCACCGTGGAAAGGGTGCCAAAGATCGCTATGTCCCTCTCCCCCAATCTACTCTCAGCCTGCTGCGCCGCTATTGGCTCACCCACCGCCATCCTCACCTTCTCTTCCCGGCCCTGGGCCGAAGCGGCAATGGAGCACAGGAGGCTCAAACTCCTATGGCCAAAAGCAGTGTCCAGGGCGCCTTCCGCCGGGCCAAGGTCGCTGCTGGAGTCCACAAAAAGGCCGTCTCCGTCCATACCCTGCGTCATTCCTATGCCACTCATCTCCTCGAAGCCGGTGTCAACCTGCGGATCATCCAACGCTACATGGGCCATGCCCAACTGGAAACCACCATGGTCTATCTCCACCTAACCCAAAAAGGCCAAGAGGATGCCTGTCAGTTGATCAATCAGGTAATGGAGGGCTTGGACCATGACCACAATCAATGAGATCTTCCAAACCTTTGGCCCCGAGTACATTGAACGTTACGCCAAGTTGATACCGAAAGCACACCGCAAGGTCATTGATGCCATCATCGCCTGTCGCACCGAGGCTTGTGGCCTCGCCCTTTATCAATGCGAAAAGTGTGGTCAATTCCATCGGGTCTATCGCTCCTGTGGAAATCGCCACTGCCCCACTTGTCAATACCATAAGACCCGGCAATGGCTACAAAGACAGATGAAACGGCAGCTCCCCGGTCACCATTTCCTGCTCACCTTTACGGTCCCCGAGAATCTGCGCCGCTTCATTCGTAAGAACCAAAGGGCAGCCTACTCTGCCCTGTTCAAGACCTCCTCCGAAGCAATGAAGAAATTGGCCCCGGATGAAAAGTTCATCGGCACAGATCTCCCAGGGTTCCTTGGAATCCTTCACACCTGGGGACGTACCCTGGACTATCACCCCCATATTCATTACATCGTCCCAGGCGGCGCCCTCTCCACCTCCGACGGCCTCTGGCACCCCTCCAGAATCGATTTTTATCTCCCCGTCCAAGCTCTCTCGCAAATCTTCAAGGCTAAGTTCCGCGATGCTATGAAAGAAGCCGGCCTCTTCGATCAAATCCCTCCTGATGCCTGGCAGATCGACTGGAACGTCAATTCCCAAGCCATGGGCTCCAGCGAAGCAAGTTTGAAATACCTCGCCCCTTACGTCTTCAGAGTTGCCATCTCTAATTCCCGCATCGTGAAGATCGAGAACCGGACCGTCTTCATTCGCTATCGCAAACCTCACAGCCACCGCCTCAGGACCCTTGCCTTGGAGGTCATGGAGTTCATCCGGCGCTTCTTACTGCACGTCTTGCCCACGGGATTCATGAAAGTCCGATACTATGGCTTCATGAATCCCAATTGTGCAGTCTCTCTTGATCGCATCAGTACCCTGATCGAATTGAGTTATGGCTTCAATGTTGCTTTACCCAATACCGACCTCGAACCCTGGCAGCCCATCACTTGTCCTGCCTGCGGCGGAACTCTCAGACTCCGTTCCTTACTGCTGCCATACAATATTCTGCTCTGGTCGGGATAGGAGGTGTTGCGTATCAAAAACTAAAATCCCACGGCTTCTTAACTGCGCTCTCCCGCTCAGATGTGGTGTCGCTGAGGTCTGCCCAGGCACCAAAAAACTTGAGGTGAAACGCCCTCAGCGATAAGACTCCTGGCATGGCGAATCGCTCAGACCGAGTAAGAACCGGCGCCTTAATTTCGATTTCCCCCTATTCGGGCTGGGATCCTCATGGTCCCCAGCTTCTCCCTCTATTTGATCAACAGAACCAATACCCTTATAGATGATATAGACAGCCGCCTGCCGCTCCGGGCTTCTTGAACAACGGATTGAAACGACTTCAAAAGTCGTCTCAATCCTTATTGGTTAGCGGAAAGTCTATCCTCGTCCCAATGACTGATATGTGTAGGCCGCCAGGGACAATTTTATTCAGGCGCATTCTGGTG
>CAYQOD010000014.1:0-17533 GCA_964419065.1 uncultured Thermodesulfobacteriota bacterium
ATCGCTGCGGCTCTCTACGATGGCGACGAATATGCTCTTCTCTATGGAAACAGAATGATCCTCAACGAGGCCGAGGTCACCTTCCCCCAATTCTTGGCAGACCTCCAGAAGGGGCCCGCTCGACACATCTACACCTCCCGTGAGTGGCCCGATCTCCAAGAGACCCCGCTTCCCCTGTGGGAGATCATAGACATGAAAGATTACGCCTCCATGAATATTCAATATTCCAGGGGGTGTCCCTTTAACTGTGAGTTCTGCGACATCATCGTGTTGAATGGCAGGGTGCCCCGAACGAAGGTCAAGGAACAAGTGTTAGCCGAGTTAACGAGCCTCTATGACCATGGGTGGAGAGATTCAGTTTTCTTTGTCGACGATAATTTCATCGGGCACAGAAAGAAATTAAAGGCGGAGATCCTACCGGCCATCATCGATTGGATGAAGGAGCGGAATTATCCCTTTTCCCTCGTCACCGAGGCATCCATCGACCTCTCCGACGACGAAGAACTCATGCGTTTGATGATGGAGGCGGGGTTTGACATGGTGTTCGTCGGTATCGAGACTCCCCATGAGGAGAGCTTGGTCGAATGCAGCAAGCTCCAAAACAGAAACCGCGACATGGTGGCCAGTGTAAAGAAGATCCAGCAGTACGGCCTGCAGGTAATGGGAGGATTTATCGTGGGCTTTGACCAGGATCCCCCCTCCATCTTTGAGAGACAGATCAATTTCATCCAAAAGAGCGGGATCGTCACCGCCATGGTGGGGCTGCTCAATGCCCCGCGGGGGACCCGTCTCTACCAGCGCCTGAGCAGAGAAAACCGGCTGTTGAGTGATATATCGGGCGATAATACCGACTGCTCCATCAACTTCGTCCCCAAGATGGGCTACGAGACGCTCATTGATGGCTACCGAAAGATCATGAAGACCATCTATTCCCCGAAACATTACTATGAGAGAATCAGGACCTTTTTCGGTGAATATAGACCGTTAAAAAGACCACCTTCCCCCTTCCGTCTTTCCTACCTCAAGGCATTTGTGCGGGCCGCATGGCGCTTAGGGATACAGGGCAGGGAGCGATTTCAGTATTGGAGGCTCGTCATCTCGACGCTGCTCAAGCGCCCCCGGTCCATATCTCTGGCCATCACCCTTGCCATCTATGGCTTCCACTTCAGACAGGTCTTCAAGGGGCTCGTGCGGGTTCCCGGTGAGAAAGGGATCGCATAAGGGAACGCCCCCTCCTTTTTGTCTTTTTGAAAAATGGATACCCTGGAGAAATAGATGGATGAACTGAGGGATCAGATCGCCCAGGTGGTGATGATGGGGATCGAAGGTCTCACCCCCTCCAAAGCAGAGAGGAGCCTGATCGAGCGAGGGGTGGGCGGGGTCATCCTCTTTGCCCGTAACTGCCGCTCTCCCCATCAGGTGGCCGAGCTGATCGACGATCTTCAGGAGATTGCCCGCTCCAAGGGGCTGGGGATACCCTTGGTGGTGGCCATTGATCAGGAGCACGGCCCGGTGACCAGGATCACGGAGGGGGTTACCCCCTTTCCCAGCGCGTGGGAGTTAGGCACACGGGGGGAGAGTAATCTGGTGCGCCGGGCAGCCCGGATCACCGGCCGGGAGCTGGCTTCTATGGGGATCACCATGAACCTGGCACCAGTGGCCGATCTCCTGCTGCATCCGATGAATAGGGTTATCGGCCAGCGGAGCTTCGGGGCAGATCCCAAGCTGGTAGGTGAGATGGTGGCCGCCTCTGTTAAGGGACTCCAGGGAGAAGGAATAGCTGCCTGTGCCAAGCACTTCCCGGGCCACGGGGCCACCGCAACCGACAGCCACCGCCGCCTCCCCACGATAGAGCGATCCAGAAAAGAAATGGAAAACGCTGAGCTGGTCCCCTTTCGCAGTGCGGTTCAGGCAGGGGTGGCCGCGGTGATGACCGGGCACCTCCTGGTCCCCAGCCTCGACGCCCTCAATCCTGCCACGCTCTCCCTGGCGATCATCCAGGGGTTGTTGCGCCGGGAGATCGGTTTCAAGGGCGCCGTGATATCTGACGACCTGACCATGGACGCCCTCGCCCGATGGGGGGGCATCGAGGAGCGGGGTGCCGAGGCCTTGAAGGCGGGTGTGGATCTCTTACTGGTGGGATCGGGACCGGTCAGCGGGCTCATCGAGGCCCTTGGGCGGGGTGTGGCGACGGGGGAGATCCCCGGCGAACGGGCTAAAGAGGCCATCGGACGGGTCTTGAGGCTCAAGGAGCGCTATCCCTATAAGGGTATTGGAGACCTGGGGGATTTGAGGCGGGAGGGAGATGTCGCCTTCTCCCACGAGCTCTTTCGAGAGGTGAGTAATGGAGCGGGTTATTATCGGGGTTGAGCAGCTCAGAGACCATCCCCCCTCCTGGCTGAAAGAGACGAAAATGGGACTGCTCGTCAACCAGGCATCGGTTGATCCATCCTTCAGGCACACCAAGGATATCGTAGCAGAACTGGCCGGGAAAAACCTCGCGGTCCTCTTTGCCCCCCAGCATGGGATCAGGGGGGATGCCCAGGCCAACATGGTGGAGACCGAGGATGAGGTCGATCCGGAGATGAAGATCCCCATCTACAGCCTCTACTCCCGCGAGACCCGTACCCCCACTGAGGAGATGTTAGACAAGATCGACTGCCTGCTCATCGATCTGCAGGACGTCGGAACCCGCGTCTACACCTTCGCGGCAACCATGGGGCTCTGCCTGGAGGCAGCAGCTCGATACAAAAAGAAGGTTGTCGTATTGGATCGCCCCAACCCCATCGGCTGCGACCGAGTCGAGGGCAACCTCCTCAAAAAAGAACTGTGCTCCTTTGTCGGTTATCATCCCCTGCCCATGCGTCACGGCATGACCATGGGGGAGCTGGCCCAATTATTCAACACGGAACGGGGCATAGGGACAGACCTCGATGTCATCCCCATGGAAGGCTATAAGAGGAAGCACCTCTTCCCCGACACCGGCCTCACATGGATCCCCCCATCGCCCAATATGCCCACTCCCGGTACGGCCCTGGTCTACCCCGGACAGGTCCTGTTGGAGGGGACCAATCTATCAGAGGGCAGGGGCACTCCCCAGCCCTTTGAATGCCTCGGCGCCCCATTCATCGATCCTCGCCTCCTGCAACAGCAATTGGAGAACAGAACCCTCCCCGGCTGCCTTTTCACAGAGATCTCCTTTATTCCCCGGTTTGATAAATGGCAGGGAGAACTATGCCATGGCCTCCAAATACAGGTCACAGACCCCAGGGCCTATAAGCCCTACTATACCGCACTCGCCATCATTCAAGAGATAATCACGGCATGGCCAGACCGATTCTCCTGGCTCCCCCCACCCTATGAATATGAATTTGATAAACTCCCCATCGACATCATCACCGGCGATGAGACGATCAGAAGGGGGTTAGAAGAGGGGAGGGACTTGGATGATCTGGAGCAAAGCTGGCAGGAGGAGTTGGAAGGGTTTCTAGCAACCAGAGAGCAATACCTGCTGTATTAAGGAGTATAAGCATAAAAAATACATCTTTCCAGAAGAGTAAGAACGGATTGTAAGGGATTATCAAAAGGTTTCGGATTAAAAGCAACCAAAGGGATGTCAGGTAGCTCGATGGAACGGCCGTGAAGGATTTCGTTTCTTAAATGATTCACAGTCTCAAATTCTCGAAGTTCTTCTTCCCTGTGCGGGGAGTTTGCACGTTTGAGAAGGGCTTCCAACCGCAACCTTAAAGGTGGTTGAAGAAGCGCCCCTTTTTGTTTCTCGAAAAAGGTTAACAGTTCTTCCTTCTTATTATCGCTTTGAATACTTCTAATTAAATCAGAAATCTGCTTTAAATATCCTCGATATTCCTTATTTTTTGGGAGCTTTTCCGTATTTAAGATGACCTCTAGGGGGAAATAAGGGGGAAATAAGGGGAAATAAGGGGGACGGTCATGATTTTAGAAATAAGGGGGACGGTCATGATTTTATTAGAAATAAGGGAAATAAGGGGGACGGTCATGATTTTATGCATTTCTATGCACTCCCAAACTATATTGATTATCAAGGGCAAGTTTTTCTCCACGCCGTATCGCCCTACTCACGGATGACTGAATGATTCCAAGCAATGTTGCGACTTCAGTACCATTCATGCCGAGCTCCTTAACCGCCCAGTAACATACGAGGCTTCTCGCTCTCACCAGCTGCGGCTGTTTGCCTGGATTCAAAATCTCCTCTGATCTCATTTTGAAAAGCTTTGCTACCCGATCAACAACCCTATCAAAGTCATACCCTTGGGCTTGAAGCTGATAACGCCGTTCAAAGCGCTCATTCTGTCGCTCAAGTACCGATTCCACAAAATCGCTACTGCCAAGTATCCGTTCATCACCCTTCAGATGGATTCCTGCTGTACGTAAAGACTGTAATACTTTCCAACCACCCGAACTCCGTATCAACCCTCCACCGACCAACTCCGGTCTTGTGCCCGATGCAACCCCTTCTTCAATAAACATATGATAGTGCTTGCGAGCCGAAGAACGTTTTCTCCCAAAGAGACTTAAGACCGTATCACTATCCTGCCAATCATTCTCCCCGTGACCCATCATAATGCTGTGCCCACAGTAACGATAACGATCCAAGTCCTTGAGCGTTGTTACAATGTGTGCCCGCAGGGGATTTAAATGGATGTAACGGACCAACTCTAAAAGATAAGGATCTTCTTGACAGAGGATCGACTTGTAGCGGTTCTGAAATAGGTGGCCATGACGATGATATCTCCGATTGAAGGTACCCGCATAGCTGGTCAACAACCTTCTCATCACTGTGGCTATAGATACACTGCCAGTCCTGAGTAACAGATGAAAATGATTCGGAATCAACGCCCAAGCGTAACAGGGTGTAAACGTTTGTGCCAAAACATGGCCGAGTTGATTAACAAAGGTCTCTCTATCAACATCATCCTTAAAGATATTTCTGCGCTCAATTCCCCGACAGATGATATGTTGCAATGCTCCAGGAGCGTCTATGCGAGCTTGGCGGGGCATAATTTTCTTATATCATAAATGCAAAAAAGCGAAAAGCATAATTTCATGACCGTCCCCTCATCCCAAGAGGTCATGGCGGTATGGCCCGAAGAGTTCTCCTGGCGCCCCCCGCCGTATGAATATGAGTTCAAAAAGCTCCCCATCAACATCATCACCGGTGATGGGGAGATTAGGAAGGGGTTGGAACAAGGAAGGGATCTGGATGAGATGGAGGCGGGCTGGCAGGAAGAGCTGGAGAAATTTCTAGCAAAAAGAGTACAGTACTTGCTATATTAAGATCAGATCTGAAGGATTGAGAAAAAAAGGAAGAAAATTTATATGCGAGTATTTCTAATCGGATCCGGTGCTTCGATAGGTCATTCCAAAGGAATATTCCCGGGGATTAATGATATCATTGAATCTGCAAAGAGTGAGTCAATAATAACAGATGAGCATAGCGAGATTAAACCAGAATATCAAAATTTGCGAGCTTTCATAAACAAAAATTATGGGTTTGACATTGCTAAAGAGAAGGTCCTTCTTGATTTTGAAAAATTATTTACCAATGTTGAGTTGCAATTGGGATCAGAATCAAATGCCGCCAATATTGATGTCAGAGATAAACTACTATCTTTGCTCGTGCAGTTGTTTATGCAATTGCATATCAAAGTCGATAAAGAAAAAACAAATCATCCCGAATATAGCCAGCTAACAAATATGCTGACTGATAAAGACCATATAATATCTTTCAATTGGGATATTTTGTTGGATAACGAATTGGGAAGAACAACATATTTAGATGACTTGATCAAGGAAACTAAAATAGTCAGTACCCATCCATTCGTGAGCAAACAACCCAAAAAAAGTCAGTATGAAAACTTTTGCCAATCATTTACATTAAATTACGAAGGGCGTTGGTTAATGCTTGATGGGCAATACCCATTTCAACAGCCGCATGAAATTGATCTTGGTCACTATATCAAATTGCACGGATCCATTGATTGGAAATACTGCGCTAACGAAGTATGTGATAATCATCAGAAAGTACATGCTGTCGACAACCCATCTGCTGAATGGTATTGTGGAAAGTGTGCGGAAAGAGAAAGAACTCTCATTATTCCTCCGACACTTTACAAACCTATTCGAAACTTCGGATCGATCAGAAAGGGATGGAATCTTGCAGCATTAATAATGAAAAATGCAAGTGAAATCAATATATGGGGATATAGCCTACCCCCCACCGATTTCTATAGCGAGTGGCTTCTTAGACAGGCCCGCGATTCAACAAAACTTCAAAGGATAAATATTATCAATCCTTCAATTGTTAAATATTCACAGAACTTCGGTAATAATGAAATAGACTATAGTTTTGTTATAAAATTCTACTTGCTTTTTCTGGGCCGAATGAGCGCCGACAATATTGGATTGTTTAAGAACTTTAATGATTTTCAATCGGGAATCACTATTTTCGAAAAAGAACCACATATTGCGGATGAAAGAAAATGGTTCTCAAGTAGGCTCAGTAGCTTCGCGGAAGAAATTCAGCTTACCTATAAACATTGAATCCGGATCGTCGAATGGGTCGGGTTTTGAAATATGAGTTATCTACAAACTTCCAAATCGAATTCACGATTCACTCCTGACCCTGCGCTCTGACCGCACTAATGCGTTGTTAGAACCAAATTTTTTCAAGATATCTTTTCGAGGCGTTCTGCTACCCAGACTTTGATGATGGATTGGCGGGGCACGCCTAATCGTTTTGCTTCTTTATCCAACAACTGGATCATCCATAAAGGAAAATCAACATTTACTCTTTTTTGTTCTTGCTTGAGTCTCCTAGCCTTTGATATGTCAAGGTATTTAGAAATATCTTTGCCTTTGTCAAATTTCTTATCGGGAAATAGAAGGGGAAATAGGAGGGGACGTAGGAAATAGAAGGATAGAAGGTAGAAGGGGACGGTCATGATTTTATGCATTTCTATTTACTCCCAAACTATATTGATTATCAAGGGCAAGCTTTTCTCCACGCCGTGTCGCCCTACTCACGGATGACTGAATGATTCCAAGCAATGTTGCGACTTCAGTGCCATTCATGCCGAGATCCTTAACCGCCCAGTAACATACGAGGCTTCTTGCTCTCACCCGCTGCGGCTGTTTGCCTGGATTCAAAATCTCCTCTGATCTCATTTTGAAAAGCTTTGCTACCCGATCAACAAGCCTATCAAAGTCATACCCTTGGGCTTGAAGAGGAAATCGGCTATGACCTGGAGAGGGATAAGAGCCGCTATCATGTTGATGAATTGGGAATTGTGGTGACCCGTCGGTCCCATTATGAGCAGGAGACATGAGTCCGAAAACAATGGAACTGAACTATTTAGATTCTCCAAATTTCCTATATAATTCTAACTGTATTTGGCAAAATTTGACAATGGTGAAAACTAATTGATGCATCTTGTAACCTTGTTTTGAAAATAACCGGGCTTCATCTTATTATTTCAGTCCCGCCTTGCGCATAGGATCAATTATGAGATCTTTATCAGTCTGATACTTGTAAGGGAGTACTGATGCTCACCGTCTTTAGCGACGTATCTATCTCTGATTTGAGGTAGGCGTTTGGGTCATGATACAGTGCTCCCTTCGGTAGCCACTTCCACAGGGGTCCGAGGGCCTTTCGTATCAGGTCTACAAAGAACTGAGGAAGTTCATTTGTTTGCTGCTCGAAATAGTCCCGGAACTGGACGTCGGTGTCGAGCCGTTGACGCAATTTAGTGTAGTACTTGTTCCTACCGATACCTTGTGACGATATCCCCCGCAGCACAATCATCCACCGCGGTATCGTGGGCTTGATTGCCCTGTAGCGGTTGAAAATCGAGCGCCATGAAAATGTGTAATTGATTAGATTGATCACATTCTCGTAAAAGTCAATCCAGGAATAGTTCTTCGGCTTCACGTTCATGGCGTAATTGCTGTTCAGGAAATGGAACGGGAACGGCATTACACGGTTGGCGCGTTGGTATTCGAGGTTGAGCGGCGCCGCCTGTCCAAACGCGCAGAGCATAGAATAGGCAGGAAACGCGCCTGGTGTCATGTCCACAAATCGTTTCGTGAGCTCAAAGGGTTCAGGCCCTTCGTCCACGTCGAGTCCGATCAGGAAATTGGTTTGTACGTAGGGTATGTACCTCAAGATCATGTTGACATGTTCAGAGATCTGCCGGACCTTGTCCATCCCTTTTTTCATACCGGTCTTCGATTTATTGCCCATGTCGTACCACGACTCAATTCCTGGCAGGATGACCTTGAATCCATTTCGTTTGAGCCGCTTCAAGTGCGGCTCTGATAGAAGGGCAAGACTGCTCTCGGCTATGAAGTCGATGCTGTCTGGAGGCACGGCCTCCTCGATCGCTTCCATGTAATCATTGAATCGGACCCCAAAATTCGGATCCTGCCAGCCTACACGCGGTCTCCTAAACTTCCGCAAGAGGAACCGTAGGTCCTCCTTGATCACATCGAAGTCCAATGGCTGATAGGGTACGACTGAATCGATACAAAAGCTGCAAGTGTATGGACACCCCAGACTGCCGATCATTGGAACGATCTTGATGAAAGGTGCTTTCTTGAGAGTCGGCTCGATGAACTTCCAACGCTCGACTACCCCGGGGAGTGTCGTGGGCTGCTGTTTAGCAGATAGGTGCATACCAATCGGCCGGTGGTGCGAGCAGTCATGCAAAACATCACGGATTACCGTCTTGTCGGTGAAGCCCAAGACATAGTCGAAATATTGCCGCGCATCCTGGGGGTAACAGCGGGCATGGGGGCCGCCGAGTACCGTGACAGCGCCGTTCAAACGGAATAGGTTGCTCAGCGAGTATGCCAGTTGAGCAGCCTCCGTGAACGCACCTATGAAGACGAGGTCGAGGTTGTCTGGTAACTCATCTAGCAGATTCTCAAAACCGGTATAGCAGACGAGGGTGACGGCATGTCCTTCTTCTTCGCACCACACGGCTATAACTTGGGGCATGATGCTTGCGAGATTAGCATTCATGATGCGCGCGTACAATGATCGAGTAGGAGCCTGAGTGATGAGGTCGATGATGCCGATACGTAGTTTATGCATAGTACCTCCGAGATTATGCGGCAGTTGCCGCTCCTGAGGCCCAAATATCCGCATTTGGCTTTGTTTTTAAGACAAGGCTAACCAGTGACACGAGGAAACCTCACTCAAGTTTGATTAACCTTCCCAAGAAATTCCAGCTTATTCCCTCTTCCTTATGGACATTACGGACATTCTTTATGTGCAATAGTTCAATCGCAAATAAGCATTTTTTACTTTTCTTTCTATGCAACATTCCATCTTGAACTTAACAGGTCGGATAATTTACGGGAAAACAATGAAGCTGTTAGCCTATCAGCCTGCATCTGGTGGTCTGGGCAAATTGTCCGATATCAAGACGCAACCCCTCTTATTATGCTTTTTGGCAACTGCCTGTATTGCAGAACAATAGCAGGCATCAGTCTGGATTGTCAATCTTCCATCGCTTATATCTGTGCAAATCTTGTCTTACCAGGAGCAGGCACGCGGCAACCACGGCCGCATCGTCGACTTGGCCGAAACCAGGGATGAAATCCGGGATGAGGTCGAGGGGGTTGAGCACATAGAGCAGGGCCGCGACGACAGCGGCGATGGTCCAGTAGGGGTTTTTTTGTACCTACCATGCCAGTAGTCTTTGACGAGCGCGATAAGCAGCTTGAAATCATCTATAAACTTGCCCAGCGGACCTTCAGATTCGAACTGCCTGCGGATCTCATCTGACTTGTCCAGGACCTTTTCTATGTCCTGATCAGTTACGTGTTTGGCCTCTTTTGTAACGATCGCCGCAGCCTGTTCCCGTGTGATGGTCATTTTAAGACCCGATCCCCTTTTCCTTCAGGCAATCCAGCCCATCCAGGATCTCCTGGTCCTTGGCCTGGGGTTGGATCTCCATGATCTTGATTGCTCCATCAGGGAGATATCTGCTTACCATGGCAAAGTCGGTTTCCCCCTGTCCCGGGGATTTGTGGTCGTCGACCCCCAGGGCGTCGTGCAGGTGTATCCCCACCATCATGGTTCCGTAGAGCTGTAAGAGCTCCTCGTGCCGCATCACACCCAGGGTCTCCAGGACGGCGGCATGTCCCACGTCGTGCCAGTACCCGATGGATGCACCCTGGAACTGGGCGAGGATGATACCGATCTCCTCTTTATCGGGTATCTCCTGGTGGTAGTAGCGATTTTCGATCCCCAGGGTCACCCCTAAGCACTCTGCACGCCTCACGATCTTCTCCAGGCTGAACAAGAGGGCGTCCAGATGGGGTCCCCTTTTGCTCCCTCGCTCATCCTGCTCTCGCTGGAATAGCTCCACTCCTTCTTCCTCCCATTTTCCCTCCCGGTAGAGTTTCTGTAGACCATCTCTCGGCAATCCCGTCTCCACCCTTCCCAGGTGCAGTACCACGGTCTGTGCCTCCAGGTCGTGGGCGGCCTCGACAGTGCGGGAGGTATAAAAGACCCCTTTCTCGCGCTCCTCTCGGTCCAGGGACGAGAGGGAAAAGCAGTCTCCGCTCGCCTTCCCAGGGGGGAGGATATCGGGCAGGGGGAAGTAGTTGTGGATGCTCAGGACCCGCAGCTCATGAGTCCTGAGGCGGGGGTGGATCTCTTGATAGAGCTGCTGCGTGATGCGGTACTCCAGTTCAATCCCTTTAAACCCCAGATCGATAATAGGGCCGAGCAGTTCATCACCGGTGCGGGCCCACTGGGAGGTCCAGACCGTGGAGATGCCGATCACCCGATGGCCTCCTTCCAGGCTTCCAGGTCCCGCAGGGCCCGCTCAGCCATCCGCATCCGCTTTTCCCTTCGGCCTCCCCTCTGTCTCAGGGGGGGCAGGAGGCCGAAATTGATGTTCATGGGTTGATACTCACGGGCATATGTATTGGTGATGTGCCCTACCAGGGCCCCCAGGGCCGTGGTAGGGGGCGGGGGGGTGATCTGCTGCCCCTTGAGGGAGCGCACCGCATTGATCCCTGCTAAAAGCCCCATGGCCGTCGACTCCATGTACCCTTCCACACCAGTGATCTGACCAGCGAAAAAGATCCTCGGATCACTTTTGAGCTGTAGGGTCCCGTGCAGGAGTCGAGGGGCATCGATAAAGGTATTGCGGTGCAAGCTACCATAACGAACGAACTCCACCTGTTCCAGGCCCGGTATCAGGCGAAAGACCTCGTCCTGCGCGGGATACTTCAGCTTGGTCTGAAACCCCACCATGTTGTAGAGGGTCCCTTCTCTGTTCTCCTGTCTGAGCTGGACCATGGCGAAGGGTCGCTCGCCGGCACGCGGGTCCACCAGGCCTACCGGCTTCATGGGGCCGAAGGCGAGGGTATCATCCCCCCGCTCGGCCAGATCCTCGATGGGGAGGCAGCCCTCAAAGGGCATGGCCTCCTCAAATGCACGCAGGGGGACCTTCTCACCCC
This sequence comes from uncultured Thermodesulfobacteriota bacterium, assembly GCA_964419065.1. Classification (GTDB taxonomy): domain Bacteria; phylum Desulfobacterota; class B13-G15; order B13-G15; family RBG-16-54-18; genus CAYQOD01. Next base: position 11,518 of record CAYQOD010000014.1, read on the forward strand.
GCTTCAATTGCTCTACGAAGCGGTAATATTCTTCCCTGTTCATGGGGCAGTTTATGTAATCATCCCCCCCTTTTCCGTATCGGGACCCCTTGAAGGCGACGGTGAAGTCGATGGACTCCGCCGTGACGATGGGAGAGATGGCATCGTAGAAGGCGAGAGAGCGGCGGTGGGTCAACGCCATAATGGCCTCGGTCAGGACAGGGGAGGTGAGGGGACCAGTGGCGATGATCACCACCCCCTGGCCAGGGATGGCGGTCACTTCCTCCCTGATGATTTCGATCTCTTCCCGTGCCTCCAAGGCCTCGGTGATGAGCTGGGCGAAGACCTCTCGATCCACGGCCAGGGCGCTCCCGGCGGGGACCCGGCTCCCCTCCGCTGCCTCGATAATAAGGGAGCCCATCCGGCGCATCTCCTCTTTGAGGAGGCCGGAGGCGGCATCCAGGGCCTCCGACTTGAGAGAATTGCTGCAGACGAGTTCCCCCAAGAGGGGGGAAACATGGGCCTCAGAAAACCTCTGGGGCTTCATCTCATAGAGGGTCACCCGCATCCCTCTTCGCGCCGCTTGCCAGGCAGCCTCAGAGCCGGCCAGCCCTCCACCGATGATCAGAAGTCGCCCTTCACTCATCTCTCCCTATCCACTCTCTGTTCAGATTGAGTTTCTCACAATCTTTGTCACCTTTGCACCTTTTGTGGGGGAGGCACCCTGTTTTCTCCTCAGAACGGGTGATATGGGATAGAAACAGAGGGAGCCGTAGTACAGCTTTTCAGCCTGTTGATACCGAAAGCATCGCCCGCAGAATCTCTACGACCATCCTGCGGGCCCTCCGTATCCCCCTTATGAGCTGCAGAGAGAAGAAGCGGGGATACCACCTCCCTTCGGAGAGCTCATCGGAGACCACAAGCACCCCCCCCACCTCGATCCCTCGATCTATCCCCACGGCGAAGAGGGCTGAGATCTCCATCTCCACCCCCAGGACCCCCTCATCGTGATACCGCTTGACCTTGCCCTCTGTCTCACGGTAAATGGCATCGGTGGTCCAGATCTTCCCCTCATGGTGAGGGACCTTGTTTCGCCGGAGGACATCGACAATGATACCTTGAACTTCCCGGCTGGGTCGACTCGGAACATCTGGAGGGAGGTAGTGAAAGGATGTCCCCTCTTCCCTGATGGCTTCGGTGGGAACGATGATATCCCCCACCGTTACCTCCTGCTGCAGGGACCCACAATAACCGAAGAAGACGGCCCTCTGCATCCCGAAGGCGGCAAGCTCCTCTGCTAATGCCACGGCGTTGGGGGCACCCACAGGTGAGAGGGCCACCGTTACCTTCCCCTCTCCCACATGCCCTCGGTATACCTCCCGATATCCCCGCCATGCCTTCATAGGCTCCCCCCGTAACCTCTTGGCCATGGCCCTCAGGTCATGGGAAAGGGCGACGATCAGGGCACAGGGCTCCACCCGCAGGGTCCTTTCACCGATCCACCTGCGGGTGAGGTTCGTTACCATCTCTTTGGGGGTAACCAAAGGGTTCCCTACGGGGTCGAAAAAATCCATTCGCGGGGTCTTACTCTTCGGACGGGGGGAAGATGGCTAAATCCGGTAGTCTCTCCGACTCCTTCCGCAACCGCTCTACCTCTTTTGTCTGTCTCCTGAGTTCTATGCGGAGCCTAATATTGGTCAGTAGCCCCCCTACCGCCCCGATAATAATACCCAGTGACAGGGCAGCCAGGATCACACTAAAGAAGGGGGCGCCCAATGATTCAAACAACCCAAAGTAGTGAATCTTCACCGTCTCTGTGTTTTGGAGAGAGAAGGTGACGGCGAGGAAAAAAAGGAGGAAGAGGAATATGATCTTTGCTACCCTCATACCCTAGAAGTCCCTAAAGGCCTGGTAGAGCCGATCGTAGGTGTCATGCAGGTGCTCGGGGATGACACGTGTGTCGGCCAGCACCGGCATGTAATTGGTGTCCCCTTCCCATCGGGGGACGAGGTGAAAGTGGATGTGGTCCTCTACCCCTGCCCCTGCTACCTTGCCCACATTGGCCCCGATATTGAACCCAGAGGGGGAGAGGGTTTCCTTCAAGAGGGCGACGCACCGCTGAATAGTTACCATGAGTTCGTTCAGTTCCTCTGTTCCGAGATCTTCCAATGAGTCCACATGGCGCTTGGGGGCGATCATCAGATGGCCATTATTGTACGGATATTTGTTCAACATGACGATGGTGTTTTCCCCCCGGTAGAGGACCAAGCGCTTACGGTCATCTCCCTCATGCAGCCTATTACAGAAGATGCAGCCGTTCTCTTTCTCATCCAAAATATATGATATCCGCCACGGGGCCCACAATTTCTGCATCGCGACATCTCCACGGGGATGTTCCTATGTTACCCAGCGAAATGGGAAAAGTCAAACATTTTCTCCCCCTGCACCTGGTCTTCATGAATCCCTGGTCACGTGCATTTTTAAACATGAGTTGCCCCCCACAATCCACCTTTATCAAGAAAGCATCAGTCCATGCTATACATAACGGGCATGAACCTCGACATAGTTGATGCTGCGATTATCTATCTCTTCTCGCAGGAGGTCTCTTACTTCACCCTTGGCGCTGAAGTAGAGTACCTGCCATCTCAACTCAGAGATCCTCTTGAGCACCGCAAGCTGTCTCAGCAACCTCTCTGGATCTGCCTTGACGAGAGGGTCATCCATGATAAAGAAGCCTCGAGCGCCCTGCAGAAGCTTCTCTCCGAGGGCGAGCCGAATGGCGAGATAGAGCTGATCGTAGGTGCCTCCAGAGAGCTTGTCGGCAGATAATACGACACCATCCCTTCGACGGACCTCTATCGTCTGCGTCCCTTGATTAAAGGTGACGTCTTCATACAGACCACCCGTTATGTCGGCAAAATATCGTGCAACTGAGCTCTCCGCACCAAAGAGTTCCGAGACCATCTCCTTCTCTTCTGCCTCGATGGCCTCGAAGATCTCCATAACCCTGATGGCACTGTCCTTTTTGTGCTCGTATTCGGCTATGAATTCATGCAATGTATCGTGTACAGCCGCTAGATCGATCAACGTCTTACAGTGCACGTAGTCTGTCTCCCCTTGCAGTATTCTATTCGCCTCCCGCTCGACCTCTTCAAGCTGCCTTCGGAACGCCGCCATCTTATCGGTAAGTTCATTCAGCTCCGTTGCCGCTTGGCCTTCTTCTCGCTTCCATTTGGCAACAGCACCTTCATCGTACTCTAATCCCTGGGATTTATCCCGATACCCTTCAAGTCCCTTAATCTCCTGATCCCAGTAGGCGAGATCCTGCTCCACGGTGTCGCCCTCGGGTCCGAAGAGGCTCAGCAGAACACCCCTCTCTTGGGCGAACGATTTTTCATAGCGCTGCTTTGACTGAAGTTCCCTCACGTACTCCTCACGAGTTTCGATCCCCGAGCGTCTCTTGATCGCATCTATCTCCTCTTGGAGCTTGGTGATTCTCTCTTCCTCCTGCGGAATTTTTATGCCCTGGAGTTCGGCAATCCTCTCTTTCACGGTTTCTTTGCGCCTCATCATCTCCTGTCTTTCAGAGGACTTTGTACGATATTCCTCCTCAAACCGCTGGATATGGGCATTAATCTCCTCAATGGTCTCAGCACTCATTTCAAACTTAGAAAGGGTTGATTTAATCCTCACCAGCGTCCCTGCCAGCCATACCTTCCCACCAAGGGATTGTAATTGAGGTATAAAAAAGGCCACTGTTGCGAGTAAGAATAGTATCGCTGCGATAGAGAGAGGCAATGAAGACCTGAAGATGAGCCCGAACAAGGATATCCCGAGCAATAGGGTAGAGATCATCCCGAGCCTGAACCAGAACCTCCTTCTGTGCTCCCTCTGAACCCACTCACCATATTTAAGCCCGTACAGGCTCACTTCTGGTTTTACTGTATCCAACCCCCTCATCCTATCCTCGAAGACGCGAAACTCCCCCTCTCGCCCCTTCAGCCTCTCATCGATTTCTTTACGTTCTTGCTCCATTTCCTGGAGGTTAACACCTAAACGTGCCCTCTCCTCCTGATGTCTTTGGATATCCCGTTCACAATCCCTCCAGAGCTGCTCATCAACCTCGGTGTAGGGTTGCAACTCGCTTAATCTCTCTTGAATCTCTTTGAACTTATTTAATGCCTCAGCCCCCTTTTCATATTTCTCCCGCTTTCGCGCATCCTCAAGGCGTTCGATCTCCTGGGCGATCCTCTCAATCTCCCCTCTCTGATGTACTAATCTCTCTTCAAGTTCATCGAGCCCCTCTTCTTTGATATACCGCTGCAGCTCAGCTATCCTTTCGAGCACCCCGCGGGCGTTCTCTACCCTGGACTTGATGCCCCCGAACTCCTCCCTGTCTGAAAGAGCAGCGCTGCTATCTGGTCGTGTCAGTCTCCCCAGTTCCTGCAGTTTCTTCTTTATGGCGGAGATCTCCTCAGTCCGTGAACCTATCAGCCGATCCGTTACATGGGTAAAGAACTCACTTTCAGGGGTGATGGAGAGGTCGCTATCCCGTATGACAAAGATATTGCGACATTCTGAGGGGGTTAACCCTGTAAAATCCGTTATGTCCCCCTTTTCAGGTACCTTAATTTCATTCCCTTTGTCGTCCTCAATAACAACGTAGCCCTCTGGGCTTTCCTCTACCCGATCAATGCGTTCGAAATCCTTAACATTTCGGCCCATCAGTAATTTAACAAGGGCATCTATGGTCAAGGTCTTCCCATCTTCGTTTCTGCCAAAAAAGAGGTTGAAATCACCCAGTGAGATGCGCCCTGTGCTCGGCAAAGGGCCATATCGTATGATCGAAAATTCCCTGAGCTTCATGACCGTGCCATCATCATTGCCCTTATTGCTGTTTCGCGCATCTGCCGCTTCTCCTCTTCGTCATAGTCCGCCTGCTCAAGTCTTTTCTCAAAGCTCTTAAACAAGTCATCCCCGAGGATGACTGCTACATCTCTGAACTCGGGGTACATTTCAACAAACCTCTCCTGGGCAATCCCTTCCAATTTTTTCACCAGCTCCGTCTCGCTCATGCCGAGGGCCTTGCTGTTTATAAACCCCTTCACCGTCAGGATAACCGTTGCCTCTCCAGAAAGGATGGATAACTCGCGCCCTACAATCTCTAAGGGATCGTGCTCATCAAATGGATCCAAGTCTATGACACGCTCTTCAAAGTATGGGGTATCGAGAGGATATTCCGCGGGTGGTTTCCCCACCTCAAAGATATTCACCTTTCTCCGGCCAATCTCCCTCCTCGTTATGGAAATAGGAGACCCTGGGTAGACGAAGTACCCTCCATGCTCTAAGTTCCAGACATCAAAGCGTGAATGGAAATGCCCTGCCAGGACATAATCGACCTTCACGTCCTTAAAGTAAGAGAGTTTGATCGGCATGTATCGTTCTTCACCCTCATCACCAAAATCCCTCCTGGAGAAGAACGCATCGAGCAGTTCTCCGTGGTAGAGCACGATATTCGTGGTATCGGGCCTCACCCTCTCTGCCAATGATCGGAGCTTGACGATGCACCGTTCCCCTTCTATCGGCTCAAAGGGAATCCCCCATATCGTTACGTCCTTATATGCAAACGGACTATCCACGTCTGTCAGAAGAATAGTATCTTCACCAAAATAGACACCGCCTGTATAAGAGTCCCTGTCATGATTTCCAGGGATAAGGACGATCCTAAAATCGTTACCGGAGAACAGCTTCCGCATCTTGGGTCTGAGGTCCTCAGCATTAATCCCTTTATCGAAGAGGTCTCCACTTATCACAAAAATTTCGATCTTCTCCTTTTTCCCGATTTCCAAGAGCCTTTGGAGGGTCTTCCATCGGTCGTCGTCATATCCTTTGATATGTATGTCTGCTGTATGGAGTATCTTCATCAATCGTCTTCCCAAAAGACAGGCAGGCCCACGACCTGCCTATCAACGGGTTGCAGATTTTTAAAGAGGCCTACGACTCCAGCTCCACATTCCAGTAGAGGTAGTCGAACCAC
>CAYQOD010000015.1:0-17258 GCA_964419065.1 uncultured Thermodesulfobacteriota bacterium
GAAGGGACCTCTACCGAACCATCGAGCGGATGCTCGCTTCTCATTACCGAGCGAGCACTGCATGGTGCTTTTCTAAGCATGACGTCATGATAGATGAATACGTGGTGAACTTTGAGGAGTATGCCGGCCTTGGGAGTGGGTCTTTCGGTTATTTAGGCGGCAGCATCTACGCAAACACCTTTGATATACCGGAGTATATCAGAGGGGTGAATGAAGGTGTGCTTCCCATCGCGGCCAAGAGGGAGTTTTCTCTCAAAGAGAGATTGCGGTACGATCTTTTGATGAAGCTCTTCGGTCTGAGGCTCGATCTGGGACAGCTCAACGCCAAAGCAGGGCGAGACATCTACCGATATCTCTGGCCGGAGATCTTCTTTTTCTGGATTACAGGGGGGTTAAAGAGACAGGGAACGGTCCTGTCTCTTACCAAAAAAGGGCAATACTACTGGGTCATCATGATGCGCGAATTTTTTATCGGGGTGAATAATTTCAGGGATTTTTGTCGAGCACAACTCAAGGATAAGAGAATCACCCTTCCATGAGTGCCCCTCTGTTAGCTACGCTACACAAGCCCATGTTTGTTCAAGAAACAGATCCTCTTGATCACCATTTTCCTGGACTCCTGTTTCTATGTTTGTGCGATGGCTGTCTTAAGACCTCGGGTTTTTCCTTCTGGTTCGACGTTTTTTGTCATCTTTGGCAGACGTTTCAGCATCAACGAAGGACTCAGGTGATCCGGTCTTCTCTGACCCGAGCAGAACAGCGATCCAGCGCGTATCTTCGGAGATGTCCAGTGCAATCTTTACCGTCATGGTCAACGGGACTGACAGCAACATGCCGACAGGGCCCAATAGCCATCCCCAAAACAAGAGGGAGAGAAATACAACGAGTGTGGAAAGGCCTAACCCCCTACCCATAAGCCGTGGCTCGACAATATTACCCATGACCGTATTGATTGCCACATAACCGATGGCAACCCCGAGGGCCCTACCCAGACCAAGTTGTATGATCGTCAAAAGGACTGCTGGCACTGCCGCCATAATGGAGCCGATGTTCGGAATGTAGTTCAGAATAAAGGCCAACAGCCCCCACAGGAGGGGATAATCGACACCCATAACGGTGAGAAAAACCGCGACAAAGATACCGGTTGCAAGACTGATCAATGTCTTCATGGCCATGTACCGATTGACACTGCCCGTGAATTGTATGAGCCGTGCCAGCGATGCTTCGGGATCAGGAAATAGAGCACGTAACTTCCGAGGAATCCCTGAGGCTTCGAGCAGCATAAAGACGACCGTTAAGAGGATGAGGAATCCGTTTTTCAGCACCCCTCCTAACTCGTTGAGAAGTATAGCAACGAGCTTCATCACTGCCCCTGAATTCACTATTTCGCCGAACTCAAGCCGGGAAGCATCGATACCGATACGCGTAAGCCAGCCTGCAATATCGGCAGTGAGTCTGTTGAGCTTGGCTTCGTACAGGGGTAATTTGCTCGAAAAATTGGTTACCGAAGATCCGACGAGCGTAGCTACGATCAGTATAAAAAGCAGAATGCCAAGGAGCACGATAACCAAGGCGAGCCATCTCGGTACCCCCCGCCTCGTTAGCCAAAAGAGGGGCGGTGAACTGATGATAGCAATGAACGCCGCCAATAAAAATGGAACAACAATCGCCTTAGCAGCACTCATGCCTGCCACAACGACGACAAATGCAGCAACGGTCAGTAATACATGGGCGGCTTGTGGTGTGCGATTACTGGAACTCAATGACTGTTGTCCCTATTTTGTTTGCATACTCGTGTTTTCCCATGTCTGAGGTCAAAGGTACAGGTGCAAATATGTATACTACGCGGTCACGATGTTTTTTGCTACATCGAGAGCTTGGTAATGTAATCATAGTTTGAGGCTATGCACATGTCAACAAGAATGAGGAAGGTCCAATTCTAATACCTACACAGCTCATGAGACTGTCGTTGGATGACGAACTGATCTACCGTGACCGTTCGATCTTGGGATTGAGTTCTTCTCTGAGCCAGTCTGCAAACAGGTTGATCCCTACCACCAGCAGGACCAGGGCGGCCCCGGGAAAGACCACGAGCCACCACATGCCCGCATAGATGTAGTTCTTCCCGATGGAGATCATCATTCCTAAAGAGGGCTCGGTGAGCGGGACCCCCACGCCCAAAAAGCTCAGGGTCGCTTCCAGCATGATGACCACGGCCAGGTCCACGGCCACGACCACGAAGATGGGAGGGATCGCATTGGGAACTAGGTGTCTCACGAGCAGTCTGAGATCACGGGCACCCGTGGCCTTCGCGGCCAGGATATAGGCCTCCTCTTTGACTACGAGCACACTCCCGCGCATAGTTCGCGCGTACCTGACCCAGTCCGCCACGCAGATGGCAAGGATGACTATCAAGACACTGCGCTGTTTAAACAGCCCCAGCATCAGCAGGGCTATAAGGGTGGTGGAGAAAGAGAAGAAGGTGTCCGCCAACCGCATGATCACCGCATCGAGGCGCCCTCCATAGTATCCGGCCAACAGACCCATGATGACGCCGAAGGTCCCGGCGATGAGGACCACCCCGAACCCCACGGTCAGCGAGGTCCTGCATCCGTAGAGAATGGTGCTCAATATATCCCGTCCCTGATCATCGGTCCCCAGAAGAAGCGGGGGCTTACCCCCCTCCATCCAGATGGGAGGGGTTAGAAAGTGCTCAAGGGTCAAGGTTTTGAGATCATAGGGGTTCTGTGGCGCGATCAGGGGGCCAAAGAGGGCTGCGATGATGAAGGCGGCCAGGATGAAGCTTCCCACGAGGGCGGAAGGATCGTGCAGGTAGCTGGAGAGGAATTTGGATTTGATGAGTCGTCTATTCATAGCGGATCTTTGGGTTTAGAAAGGCGTAGAGGATATCGACGATGATGTTGAGGCTCATGATGATCAGGGCGGCCAGCATGATGTAGGTGACGATAACGGGTTGATCCGTCTCGTAAATGGATATGAGTAAGAGGTTCCCCATGCCCGGCCATTGGAAGATCGTCTCCGTGACGATGGAAAAGGCGATCAGTTCCCCGAATTGAAGGCCGGTTATGGTCACCACCGGTATCAGGGCATTTCTCAAGGCATGTTTGAAGATCACCTTTCTCGGCGGAAGCCCCTTGGACCAGGCCGTCTTGATATACTCTTCGGTCAAGACCTCCCGCATGCCTGCCCGGGTCAAACGCAGCAGCACGGCGAGTTGATACATCCCCAGGGTGAGGGCCGGGAGGATCAGGTGGGTGATCCCGCTCCAGGTCAAAAACCCGGTACGCCAGAACCCGATCCTGACCGTATCTCCCCGGCCAAAGGGGGGGAGAATCCCTAACAGGACGGCAAAGATCATGATGAGCGTAATTCCGATGAGAAAGGTGGGGATGGAGATGCCCAGGAGAGAGCCGGCCATGATGAATCGACTCCTGGGGGCATACGGCTTCAGGGATACGAGGACGCCGAGACCCACGCCCGTTACAAAGGCGAACAAGACGGCCGATGTGGCGAGTTCAACCGTGGCGGGAAAGCGTTCGAGGATGAGGCCCAAGGCGGGAACACGGCTTACGAACGACTTGCCGAACTTGCCCTGGGCGGCATTGACGATGAAGTGCACATACTGGACGTGAAAGGGTTTGTCCAGACCATAGGCCTCTCGCACCTCCTCCCGTTCCTCGGCGGTGGCGTACAGTCCTGCCAGCATTACGACCGGGTCCCCTGAATAACGGAAAAGGACAAAACAGATAAAGGAGACGGTCAGAAGTACTACCACCCCCTGAATGAGCCTTCGCGTGATATACGTGATCATAGCATCTCGAAGGGGTGGGGTCCGCCGACATCAGCGACCCCCACCCCTCTTCATTTCATTACCGTTTACTTTTTTGAGATCTCCTTATAGATGATCCACTGATCAGGACGGGGCACAAACTTGATTCCCTTGTCCTTCTGGATCGCATAGATATCCTCTTGGTAATGCAGGGGGATCCATGCGATCTTCTCTTCCATCATCATCTTATTCAGCTTCTGGAGGGTCTTTTCGCGCTCCTTCTGATCGGCGATATCGGCGGTGGACTCAAGAAGGGCGTCTACATCGGGATCGCTGTAGTTGGTGCCGTTCAATTGCCCCATACCCTTTGCCGCGTCCCGCGTGTGGATCAACGTGATGCTGGTACGGCCGAAATCATAGGCGCCGTCAAACCACCCGAGCAGCCCGAATTCAAGCTCACCCTTGGCGACCTGTGGGAAGTAGATGGTTTGGGGTTTTGCGTCCAGGGTGACCTTGATGCCCACCTTGGCCAGATACTTTGCCACGGCCTCGGCGATCTTCGCGTCATTCACATACCGGTCGTTGGGGCCTGACAAGGTGATCTCGAAACCCTTCTCATACCCCGCCTCCTTGAGGAGCTTTTGGGCCTTATCCGGATCATAGGGCAAGCGCTTCAAGGCCTTATTGTACCCGATGGTCGGGATGTCCGGGACCTGCGCCGCGGGTGCCGCATGGCCGTTCATGACCTTTTCGATGATCTCATCCTCATTGATGGCCATGTAGATGGCCTTGCGGACGCGGATGTCCGCCGTCGGGGTCCCCGGTTTATTCCCCAGGCTCAAGAAGATGGCCCTCCGGGCAGGGCGGGTAAGCACCTCGAGCTTTGGATTCTTGACGACTTGTTCATACAACTCCACAGGGACTCCGGAGACGAGGTCCACCTGCCCGGATGCGAGGGCGGCAAAACGGGTCGAGGCCTCCGTAATGCCCCGCAGCTCCACTTCCTTTATGGATGGGACCCCCTCCCAATAGTCCTCGTTGGCCACCATCGTGAGGTGTGCCCCCTTGATCCATTCCACGAACTTGTAGGCCCCGGTGCCGATGGGCTTGGTTTCCACATCCCCCGGGTCTCTCTTCTCGGTCGACTCCTTATCCATGATGAAGACCTGGTGGAGGTTGTTGGCGAAGAAGTGGACAGGGGCTTTGGTCTTGATGACCACGGTGTAATCGTCGATGACCGTGACCGACTCAATGGACTTGCCGGTATTGACGAACTCTGAAACCTTAGGATCGTTGATCCGCTCGAAGGTGAACTTCACGTCCTCGGCGGTAAAGGGGTTACCGTTGTGGAACTTGACCCCCTTGCGCAGGTAGAACTTCCAGGTCAGAAGGTCTGGATGCTCGTACTTTACGGCCAGGGCCGGGGCGAGCTTGCCATCCGGGGCCTTGCGCTGGAGTAGTCCATCGAAAAAGTTGGACATCACCGAGAGGTTTGAATCCCTATCGGAGCCGTGGGGGTTCATGCTGCTGGGCGGTGAATCAACGGCGACCACGATGGATGAGGCGCCGATGGCCTGCTGCCCTGTCAGGCCGATCAGGGACATCACAAAGACGCTCAACAGGCATAGTAAAAGAGTTTTTTTCATCTTACTTCCCTCCTTCTTTTAATGGATTTTTATAGGGTTACCCTTCCATCACCTCCTTTCATCTCGTTTTTCCTTGTCGATCTAAAAAGAAACCTTGTCTTTTTCTCCCCTCAAACACATAACCCAAAATCACAATGCAAAAACAAAGAGATCCTTTTTACGGATACATAGATTAAACCACCGTAAAAATCAATATAAATAGCAGGCTACAAAATGATCACCTCCGATGTCCTTTAATACCGGCCCCCCCTGATCGCATACCTCCATCCTATAGGCACAACGGGGATGGAAATGGCATCCCTGGGGTGGATTGATCGGGCTCGGTACATCGCCCTTCAGGATGGTCTTCTCCTTGGATGTCCGTGGGTCCGGCACCGGGATAGCCGAAAGTAAGGCTTGGGTATACGGGTGTTTAGGGTTATTGTAGAGATCTCGGTAGGAGGCCGTCTCCACGATTTTACCCAGGTACATCACGGCAATGCGATCGCACATATACTCAACCACCGCGAGGTCATGGGAGATGATGATATAGGAGAGTTGGAACTCTTTCTGCAAATCGATCATGAGATTGATAATCTGGGCCCGGATGGAGACATCCAGGGCTGAGACGGGTTCGTCGCCGATGATGACCTGAGGATTCAGGGCCAAGGCCCGAGCAATACCGATCCTCTGCCGTTGACCGCCGCTGAATTCATGGGGATACCGTCTCCCTTGCTCAGGGGTAAGTCCCACCTTTTCCAGTAGATAGGCGATTCGATCCTTCCGTTCACCGCCTTGATACATCCCGTGGATCTCCATGGGATCGCTGAGGATCTGATTCACGGTCATCCGCGGGTTGAGTGACGAGTACGGGTCTTGAAAGATGATCTGCATATTCCGTTTCAGGGATCTCAACTCGGGTGTGCTCATCAGCAACACATCCATGCTATGAAACGTGACCTTTCCTGCGGTCGGTTCAATCAACCTCAAGACGGCCATGCCCGTGGTTGTCTTGCCACATCCGCTTTCACCTACCAACCCGATGGTCTCACCTTTTTTCAGCGCAAAAGAAACCCCATTGACGGCGTATACGTAACCACTGGCCCGAGAAAAAAGCCCCTTCTTAATAGGGAAATGGACCTTTAAATCTTCTACTGTGAGAAGGGTTTCCAATCTACCGATCTCCCGTTAGTGAGTCTAGTAAAGCCAGCACCGAACACGGTGGGCCTCGCCTCTATCAATAAGCTCAGGTGCCTTTTCCTGACACACTGCCATGGCCTCTGGGCATCGGGGGCAAAAGCTGCATCCGGGCGGTAATTCATAGAGGCTCGGAACGATGCCCGTGATCTCCTTCAGACGTTGACGCCCGTACTGGGCCCTCTCTCCTAATTTTGGGATGGATTTGAGGAGCCCCTGGGTGTAAGGATGTCTCGGGTCTTCAAAGAGGGCCAGGGTTCGAGCCTCCTCCACCACCTTACCTGCATACATCACGACAATTCGCTGGGCAATCTCGGCGATGACTCCGAGATCATGGGTGATCAGCATAATTGCTGCGTCGAACTTCTCTTTCAGATGCATCATCAGATCGATGATCTGGGCCTGAATAGTGACGTCCAAGGCGGTGGTAGGTTCGTCAGCGATCAGGATCTCCGGATTGCAGGATAGGGCCATGGCGATCATGGCCCTCTGTCGCATGCCCCCTGAGAGCTGGTGAGGGTATTCACGGATCCTTTTCTCGGGAGATGGGATCTGGACCGCCTTGAGCATATCGATAGCGCGCTCGAAACCCTCCCTTTTACTGAGTCCCTGATGCAGGACGAACATCTCAGCTATCTGGTCTCCTATGGTAAAGACGGGGTTGAGAGACGTCATCGGTTCCTGGAAGATCATGGAGATCCGTTTGCCTCGAACCCCTCTCATCTTTCTCATGGTGAGATCAGGGAGATTGATCCCATCAAAGATGATCTTCCCGTGGGCAATCTTTCCGGGCGGCTCTGGTACGAGCCGCATGATGGAAAGAGCGGTGACGGTCTTCCCGCAGCCCGATTCCCCAACCAACCCAAGGGTCTCCCCCTTATCCAGATAGAAGGAGACGTCATCCACCGCCTTTGCGACGCCCTCAAAGGTGTAAAAGTGGGTCTTGAGCTCTTGTACCTGAAGGAGGTGGGGGTAAGTCTTCATATCTTCGATCCGGGGTTAGGCAGTGCTCGCCCACATGGAGAATAGGGTACTACATAGCATAGGTTGTATGTTTTTTCAATAGAAATTAGTGGAAGGGGAATTCTTCCGTTGTTAGGCCCGTGGCTCACGTGTTCACTGAGGTGTCGGCATAGCACCCAGATATTGAACCGATCAGATCGCCAGGGGCGCTACGTGAGAGATCGGCGGATCGCCTCGGTGAAGAGGCTCAGGCCGATCATAAGGACCTCTTCGTCCACATCAAAATGGGGGGAATGGAGTGGATGGACGAGCCCTTTTTCCCTGTTCCCGCACCCCAACCGGATGATCGCACCGGGCCGTTCCAGCGCAAAGAAGGCGAAATCTTCGGAACCCGTGACCGGCGGGATATATCGCACATTATCGGGTCCGAGCAGATGAGATGCAACGTCATAGAGGAACGAGGCAGCATCTTCGTCATTGACGCAGGCCGGAACGCTTTCAAGGAGCCTCAAGTCGCAGATCACCTGGAAGGTTGTTTCGACACCGCGGACGATCTCTTGTATCTTCTCAACTACTCGGTCTCGGACATCATTGCTGAGTGCCCTCATGGTCCCCTCGAGAACCGCTTCCTCCGGGATGACATTGGGCGCCTCCCCTGCCGCAAACCTCCCCACAGTAATGACGGCGGCATCGGTCGGCTTGATAGTGCGGCTCAGAATGGTCTGGATGACAGTGACAAAATAGGAGCCGGCCACGATCGGATCAATGCCTTCATTGGGGCGTGCGCCATGGGCCCCCTTGCCCCTGATAGTCAGGCTGAACTGATCGGCAGAGGCATGGCTCTGGCCCCGGTTAACGCCGACCGTCCCTATGGGATGCTCGGGTGAGACATGACAGGCAAAGATCCTATCGACCCTGGGGTCTTCAAGCACCCCGTGGGCGATCATCTCTTTGGCGCCGGAGCCCCGTTCCTCGGCGTGTTGAAACAGAAACTTGACACTGCCCGTAAGCTCCTTCGAGAGACCTGATTCTTGGATATACTTGGCGACACCCAGCATGATCGTCATGTGCACATCGTGACCGCATGCGTGCATGATACCTTCATGTTGTGACTTGTACGGGACGTCGTTGAGTTCCTGTATGGGGAGGGCATCGATGTCGGCGCGCAGGGCGATGGTTGGGCCATCTCCTCCACCTCGAATCAGGCCGACCAGCCCCGTCATGCCGGGGAGGTCGTACACCTCAATGCCGAGTTTTCTGAGGACTGCCCTTATTTTTTCGCCTGTCCGTCGTTCCTGGTTAGAAAGTTCCGGATACATATGTAAGTCCCGACGCGTTGCAACGAGCCACTCACTCAACTTCTCTTCGTGTACCTTCATATCTCCATCCATAGATTCAATGCTCTTTCTTATAAGACTACGGTGCGTCAGGGATGCAATATGAAATCGAGTTTATCACCCTGAGATAATCTATTATGAGCATATGCTCGAAAGATACTATGTGTCGCATTTAAGTCTCAAACATCCCTTTTGCGATGACCTCTTTATTCCTTATCATTATCCGGCCTCGCGCTATGACGGTATCGACATCCAGGTCTTCATTCAGCAGCACAATATCCGCATCCTTTCCGACGCGAATCTCTCCCTTGTGAAGTAACTTCAAGGTCCTTGCAGGATTCGCGGTAATGGTCTGGAGGGCCATCTCGAGGGGAATCCCCTCATCGACTATGGCGTCTCTTACTTCCCTGAACAGGGAGCTCACCGTACCAACACTGAGCCCTTTATAATCACCCTTTTCGTCAAACAGGGGTAAGCCCCCCTGGCCATCGGAGCTAAAGCTCACCCGTTCGATGGGCACCCCCTGGGCGAGGATCTCCTTCAGGGCCTTGCTGCATTTGGCTTTTCCTTCTGTTGGCCCCTGTTCCAGAGCGCTGGTCGTCAGGTCGATAACCCCCCCCTTCTTGGCGTACTCGATCGCCGCCTGCAAGAGATCTCGGGTTCTCTGAACATGAGTTAGGAGGAACTGGGTGACGGGGATCTCCGTCTCGTTGACGATCCGCTCCAAGAGACTCAGTTTGTTATCCCCCTCTCCTATATGGACGTCGACGATACCAGCCTTTCCCGAAAGCATCCCCCCTACCCGTGCGGCTGCTGCGATCTTTGCTATCTCCTCCATCGTCGGTTGGGAGGAGCGATGATCCGATACCGCAATTTCACCGACCCCTATGATGGTATCGATGAAAACGATATCATCCTGTATGGAACCGGTGAAGGTCTTTACCGGCACGTGATAGGAGCCTGTATAGAGATAGCAGGTTATGCCCTCCTCTTCCAGACCCTTTGCCTTGGCGATCAGGTTCCCCATGGTCCTCGTTGCATCATCGGTGCCGAGGCAGCCCACAACGGTGGTAACGCCCCCTCTGGTGATATCGCTGAGCATCATTTCAGGGATTCTCGTCCTGTATCCCCCCTCTCCTCCTCCGCCAAGGATATGTACATGTGAGTCTATAAAACCCGGAACCAGGCGCTTACCTTCTGCATCTATAACTTCGATCTCAATTGTCTTGCCGATATCGATACGGTCCTGAATGTATCCTATCTTATCAGCTGTTATCAGGACATCCCGTTTGCCCAGGGGCTCAGGGGCATAGACCTTCGCATTTTTTATGAGTTTTACCATCCTCACCTCTTTAGGCATAGCCTCCCTCCTCTGAATGCTATAACGACTCTCGTGAGCGCACTGCCGTATGCGGAAGATCGGTCAAACTCACCCGTGGTGCTCATTGGTGAGAGTACGTCCCCACAATCTTTAATAGCTTCTCCGTTGACTTCAATCCATGACCTGTCAGCGGGACGACGATCGTTTCTCCGGCTGTGATCCCATACTTTTTGAAGCCTGCTACTGCTGCAGCAGATGTCGGTTCAATATATAGCCCCTGTTTGCACACGTCTAAGAGAGCGCTTTCAATTTCCTCTTCTGTGACCGTGATGACGTCTCCTCCGGTTTCCCGTACGATATCTAAGAGCTGTTGCGCCCTCAGGGGTTCAGCGATCCGAATTCCTTCGGCTATAGTCTCTTTCGGCTCAATGGGTGATACCTCGCAGAGGTTTTCATTGAACATGGTATAAAGAGGGGCGCAGGCCTCAGGCTGGACCGCGATCAATTTGGGTAGTGACGCTATGAGCTTTTGATTCAGTAAGTCTTTAAACCCTAAATAGGCCCCGATGAACAAGGTACCGTGCCCGGTGGGAACGATGAGAGTATCAGGAACAGCAAAGCCAAATTGCTCCCAGATCTCAAAGGCGATGGTTTTGGTCCCCTGGAAGAAGAATGGATTCCAGACATGGCTGGCATAGAAATGGTCTTGTGCGGCCTCTAATGCGGCACGGGCCGTGTCCTCCCGTGACCCGGGGATCTTTCTGAGATTTGCGCCGTACACTTGGATCTGAGCCAATTTGCCGGGCGAGGTCTTCTCTGGCACAAAGATGTCGCATTCAATACCCGCCCGTGCAGCATAGGCGGCGATGGCACACCCGGCATTGCCGGATGAATCTTCAACCACCGTAACGACTCCTAGTTCTTTCGCCTTGCTCATGAGGACCGACGCACCCCGATCCTTGAATGAGCCGGTGGGGAAGAGCTGCTCGAGTTTGACGAAGCCCCTTTTCCCGCCTATTGACATCTCTACCAAGGGGGTGAATCCCTCGTTAAAAGAGAGGATGTTTTCATCACGGTCGATCGGGATAGCCTCGCGGTAGCGCCACATGGTCGGTCTTCTGCCCTTAATCTTCTCCCGGTCGAGGCTAAACTCGAACTCAATATCCAAAAAGGACCCGCAATCGCACCTCCATCGCCTGTCATCCAATGGATACCGGGCTTCGCACCTGTGACATACCAGACTGTTCATATCTCTTGGTGTACCGTTATGGCAAGGATGCGATCGCTTCGATTTCTATACTAAACCCGTAATGCAGGTTTTGTGTGGGGACCACAGAACGCGCCGGACGATGTTCGCCAAAGAACGTGCTATAGACCTCGTTCACCCTATCCCATAACTGGATATCGGATAGGTAAACGGTGGTCTTGATAACCCTGTTGATATCACTCCCTGTAGCCGTAAGGATCTCCGCTATGTTCTGCAGGACCTGTTGCGTCTGCTCCTCAATGGGGCCGAGCTGCTTCTCACCGGTAGCCGGATCGATCGGCAGTTGTCCCGATACGTAGACGAGATTACCGTGAACCACTGCCTGGGAGTAGTGCCCAGCAGGCCTCGGTGCATTTGGAGTATAGACTTCTCTCATGATCTCTCTTGCCCCCTCTCTCGGTTTCATCATGACAGCAGGGGACTTTAAGCCACTGTAAAATACGAGTGAAGATTTGTCAAGGAGTTTGTACAGGAGAAATCATAATAGTTGAAGGAAAGAGAGATTTGAGGTATTTTTAGTAGGAATTATGAGCGAGAAGGGGGAGACATCGATGAAAGAAGGGATCATCGGCATCTTGGGCGGCATGGGTCCGGAGGCGACGGCGGACCTCTTCCAAAAGATCATCAGGAATACGGAGGCACAAAGAGACCAAGACCACCTCAGGATCATTATCGATAATAATCCCAAGATCCCCGACCGTACCCCTGCCATACTCGGTTCTGGCGAGAGTCCTCTCCCGATGATGATTGAGACGGCAAAAAACTTGGAGCGAGCGGGGGCCGATTTTATCATCATCCCCTGCGTCTCAGCCCACTATTTCCTCCAGGAATTGAGAGAGCAGATCGCCGTCCCGGTGCTCTCCATCATCGACGAAGTAGCAGAGGAGATACAGAAGCGACTTCCCGGGGCACAGCAGGTCGGCCTCATTGCAACAACAGGGACCATTAAAGGGGGGCGCTTTCAGGATCGATTGCGGGAGGTCGGCGTGGAGGTCTTCGTCCCCCCACCCGAGGATCAGGAGGACCTCGTCATGGCAACCATCTATGGGAGACCGGGAATCAAGGCGGGGTTTCTCTCATCTGAAAATAAGGAGAAGATCCTAAAGGCCTCACGGGCATTGATCCAACGAGGTGCCCAGGGGATCATCGGGGGGTGTACTGAGATCCCCTTGGTCATCCACCAGGGGGACCTCGAGGTCTCCTTTTTCGATTCGCTCCTGATCCTCGCCCGCGCTGCAATTCGTCGGGCCAAGGGAATGGGAGGCTAATGTCCTGCTCACTTACAAAAAGGGTTTGGGCTGTTTCTCGTTCTTTGTAAAAGGGGGATTTTAAGTCAGTTCAGAATAAGTACTGAGAGAAAACCATACAAAGATGCAAACTATTTTATGCTCCCCTTTTAATAAATTGTTCTTGAACCAACAACATCCCCTCTTTATTTCCGTGTGATAGACTTCATGTCCTCCCCCAACCGTTTCATCTCATCACAGGGGAAATTGGGCTACCATGGCATCGAAGGCCTCCAACACCCTCTTCTTGATGGGAGAATCGATGTAAAACCTGAAGATGTCCAGCCTGACCTTGTTAATATCCGAGATTACCCTCTTCGTCAGGTTCATCCCCAAAATTCGGCTCGTCTCCTCCAAGATATTGTTGATCAGTGTATAGAACCCATCAATGAAAATCAGCCGATCGGAGGGGTCTGGATAGTGGATTGAAATATTTTCGAGGATCTTGCCTTCATCAGGAGGAGTATCCTCATCCATAGCTATCCCCTGGAATATCTTGCGACTATCCACCTCCAACCCCTCCCAAGCCCTGCCCAGCACCTCTTTGACCCCCACCCCCAATTCATTGCGCAAACCCTCCACCGCCAACCTGAAGACATCCAAAAAGGTCCTCACAAACCGGGAGATCTCCTCGAGCTCAGTATCCCCATAGGTATCAATATCCCTCAGCTTGTTAACCCAACCCTTTGACGCAAGACGATACAGGATATTGATGACTGAGACCTCGTCATTACCGCTGAACTTGATCAGTTGATCAATGCTCCTGTTTCCATCGATCAGGGAGAAGATGAACTCCTCATTGGCATTTAATTCTTTTATGACCTTAACCCTGCCCCTATTGATGGAAGGGGGGATGTATAAGATGACGTTATTGTGGGGGAACATCCTCCGGAAGGCGGAACAATCAAGGGCCCTCCTGGCGGCAAACAGGGCCACATCCAGGGGGGTGTAGCTCACCACTACATCCTCATCCCCCACCTCCCCCTCAGTAAAATAAAACTCACCCTCCTTCCACGAAAAGAGATCGCAGAGGATCTCCTGTATCTGAAACTCCAAGAGATCGAGGAGCTCCTTTTCCAAGAGCACCCCCCTCATCACCAAGAATTTGCCGAGCCTCGCCCCGCTCTTTTTGGCCTGGGAGGCCATTACCTCCAGATTGAAGGGGGATATAAGATTACTCTTGAGTAAAAAGTTGCCGATCCTCTCCTCGGACTTGGTGGTGCGGGCGGAGACGATCCACCCCTCCTTGAAAAAGATCTCCTTATAGGCATATTCACCGCGGACGATGCCTACCCCGGTCTGAGCATGGGAAGATACCGCATAGAGGAGGCCCACCAAGGGGACATCGTCGAGGCTGCTCCGAAAGGGGAGGCTGCCCGGTATATTTTTCATGCCCACGAAATCAGGGCGCAGTGTGGCGGCCTCCTCCCACTCACTGATGGCCTCCTCAAACTCCCTGTTATGGAAGGATCGGGTTCCGTTAGCGAGGTGCAAAAAGAACTCGGTGGCGGGAAAATCAGAAGACCCTAAAGCTTGGAAATCTCCTCCCTCGAGAGTGTACATGATCTCCTCCCTTAGAGGACATCCTTTGCTATGAACGCAGTAGCGCCCTTGCCCGTATATGGTGAGAAAGAAGTCACTTAAAATTATCACTATATCCCCTTTTTTGTCAATAAAGAAGCGTTACTGAAGCCAAAATAACGAGATTTTTCAGATAGATTAACGGGCCCATCATGCTGGCTATAGTATAGAGTAGTCATCGCTGGACACTACAAGACCCTCGGGTCAAGGCTTGACGCACCCCCCAACAGATCTGTGATCCTGTGGGGAAAGACAGGCCTTGACAATTTTCCCTCGATCTATAAGATTCTTTATCGCTACGTTTGTGATCGAAAGGGGTTGAGGGATGAGCAGCCTACAGGCACTGTGGCTGGGGATACTGCAGGGGGTCACTGAGTTTCTGCCGATAAGCAGCTCAGGACATCTGGTCCTGGGCAAAGCGATACTTGGTATTCACACCACAGGGGTGGCGTACGAGGTATTCGTCCACTTCGGGACGTTTCTGGCGATCGTAACGGTCTTTTGGGGCGATGTCCTGCATATGCTCAGCGCGGTGGGGTGTGCCCTGAAACATCCATCGCCGCGCCTTTGGTCCCGGCGCTACCGCGAAGACCCCTCATTTCAACTGACAGTCCTGATCGTACTGGCCACCATCCCTGCCGCGGTGGTCGGGCTGCTCTTTGAGAGCGCGATTGAGGCCACTTTTTCGAAGCCGATCCTCGTCTCTCTCTCGCTGCTCGTAACCGGCACCATCCTGCTGGGCACGCGCTGGATCAGCCCCCGTAATAGCCGTTTTGGCATAGTGAGGGCGTTGCTGATCGGCGTCGCCCAAAGTTTCGCCATCCTGCCGGGGATCTCGCGCTCGGGATCGACCATCGCTGCGGCGATCTACCTGGGGGTGGATCGCAGCGAGGCCGGCCGTTTCTCGTTCCTCCTGGCGATGCCGGCTATCCTCGGCGCAGCCGTGCTGGAGGGTACAAAACTGTTCCAGGCCGGCCTGCCCACGCAACAGGCCGCCACCCTGCTCGTCGGCACGATCTCCGCATATATCTCAGGTACGATCGCGCTGAAATGGCTACTGGGGGTGATCCGCCGTGGACGACTTGATCGATTTGCATACTACTGCTATGCTGTGGGGTTCGGTGGCCTTATCTGGTTTGCTCGAGGTGCTGGGTTCTGATTCCTCAACCGTAGTGATCGCGAAGCGCCCTGTCCCACCACCGGTCATACCGCAGGGATCGAGACAGTGCACAAAGGCCTTTTCTGAATCTGCCCCGGAAAGCCTCAGGTCTTTGGCCCGTACCCCTTTCGCCAAGGTCACATGCGGTTCAACGCATCGCAGGTCAATCGTGGCCATTGTTGATCGTCGGGTATCTGCTACGGGGTTACTGTCTCTTGATGCGAGTATAGGGGGGCGAGAGGGCTCTGTCAATAACGCAGCGGCCACGACCTCTACGCTTCTGGCGCATGAGGGAGGGCGATCAACTTATCTCCGCCACCCCGTCTCCGATCGATGTCCGGGGCTTCGGTGTGGGGGCAAGTCCGAGGGCCAGAATGACCGCCACGATCAGGACCAGCATCTCGATCCTGAGGGCCCCGACGGGTCCCACGTGGTCGGCCAGCGTCCCTACGAGGGTAACGAGGAGTCCCCCGGTTCCCCACCCCAGCCCCAACATGAGGGAGGAGGCCGTGGCTACGGATCCAGGGGCATACCGCTGGCCCAACGCAATGGTGACAGGGGCACTCGAGAGGAGGAAGAGCCCGCCCACCATCAGGAGGATGATCCTCCCTGCTCCCTGCAGTATCAGGGCCAACTGGAGCGTGGGGAAGGCGAGGGCCAAAGATACCGCTATCACGAGGCGTTCACCGAGGCGATCGGAGAGCCATCCCCCTACAATGCCCCCCAGGGCGCCCCCGAAGAGGAAGAGGGAGGTTATGACCCCCGTCTGCACTATCGATGATCCCTGCCGGGCAAAGATGATCGGGAGAAAACTGAAGAAGCTGAAGTAGGTCAGCGCCCTCAGGACCACCACGAGCCAGAGCCTGGCGAAGCTTGCCCGGTTGCGCGCCAGGTTACTGAGGACTGTTTTCAGGGGAGGGGGGGTCCACGTGGAGTGTCGAAAGGTTGTGTCTTTAAAGACCGTTATGTAGAGCAAGACCGTTGCGATAATTCCCAGGGGCAGGGCGTAGAGGGTCCCCGGCAATCCCCCCGCGGTGACCACGGCCGTTGCGAGGATCGGTCCTGCGGCAAACCCGAGATTTCCTGCCACAACGAAGATGCTCAGGGAGAGTGACCGACGTCTACCGCCATACTCAGCGATGGCCGCCGCCCCCTGAGGATGGTAGGCTGAGCGACCTGCACCTGCCAGGATCAGCAGGGCGGCAAGCATGGCGTATCCTGTGGAGAGTCCCAGAAATCCGGTTGCCACTGCTACCCAGGAGGCGGCCACCATCGGCATCCACGGTCTGCGCATCCGGTCCCCCCAGTACCCGAAGAGCGGCTGAGAGAGCCCGTCCGCCACGGTGAGGATGGAGACCAGGGTGCCTACAAGGGTAAGGCTGAGGTTAAAGCGAGCCGCAAAGAGGGGCAGCAGCGGTGCGATGAAGGATCCATACACATCCACAATCCCGTGCCCTACGGCCAGGGTCAGAACGGGAACGGGGTTGAGACGTGTGCGCCCGCTCCTGTTGCTTGTCTCATTCATTACTGCACTCTTCTCTCGGAACTTCTCTATCCCCCACGTTCATCCACTGGAGAGGTGATTCATATCACGAAATGGATTGGGGTGCAAATCTTGTCTCATTTTCCATGATGGCATAAGGAGAATTTTCAGTGGAATCCTTGGCCCATCGAATCCTTGAGCCCTCAAGCCATCACGCCTACGGGATGGTAGCTGGCTTTCTAAGTAAAA